>NZ_CP019789.1:1435000-1672626 GCF_002022685.1 Bartonella schoenbuchensis R1
TAAAGAATAGTGCCTTCTAAACAATAAATTGGCTTGTGATATTTTTATATAAACTTGTATTTTCGTTAGATGAATTGCATTCTTATCTTTCGTTGCTTTATACAAAGAAGAGTCTTTTCTTTCAATGAAAAGGATGTACGTTTGCTGTACGATAATTTGTAATACTGTTGTAAAAACAACTCAAATTTACTAGCTTTTGACGTTGGAATATTTAAAGAATACGATGAAACTCTATGTGGGATAACCAATATCAAAAAAAGATCCTGGGCAAGAACATGCTCTTGTCGTCAAACGCTTGAAACCTGGTCTTAGACAAGTTTCTTTGCGTTGGCTTATAGGAACTATTCTGACTGGATTGGCATCTTATATTCTTATGGCCATTGCACTTTTCACAGCTTTAGAGGGGCAGCAGCAACTTATCACCCCGTTACAATGGTTCAATGTTGATGCAGATATCCCCGATTTTGATAGAAACAAAAGTGACCGTATTGCCCCCACACGCGTGCGTCAAAGCTTTGATAGTAAGCGTCAATTTGAGTTATCAATTCTCCAAAACAAAGGCGATGCAAAGATTATTGAAACACAGAAATTTGAGTGGATTCGCATGGCCTTGGCAGAAGAGCGCCCTCATCAATATACCTATCCTCAATTTGATGCTTTAAGCATGTTTACCAGAGATTGGGAAAAACAACCCCCAACCCCCCTAGGAAGTGGGCAAATTTATGGAGCAAAAACGCAAACAAAAATGACCTTACGTAGTCGTAATTTCATTGTTAATGAGATTAATTTTGATGGTACAGATACGTTTACTGATGATAAAGCGCAACAAGAAATACAAAACGCTGGATTAGCAGTGGACACAAAAAATGAATTTCTTTCAATTCTCACATTGGGTGAGCTTTTAAAGGCAAATAACTTATCATCTACCCTTAAATTATCAGACAATCCTGAAGTGCGTATTACCCAAGAAAATCTCACTGTTTCATCTCAAAAAAACCGAATCGACTTTACAAAAAATTATGTTGAAGACATTATCCCCGTTCATAAAAAACAAACAATATTGGAAATACTTCAAGAATTTGAATCTGATTATAACACAGAGCAAATTGAACAAGTTGCACAAGCTTTAGCCACATTGAACAATTCAGATTTTCTAAAAGAAGAAAGTCTCTTACGCCTTGGGATCGTCACGCAACATGGTGAAGAAGACCACATTGTGCGGGCGAGTATTTATCGCAAAAAATATCATGTTCTCACAGTTGCTTTAAATGATGACAATCAATTTGTTGAAAGCACAGAGCCAGAAATGTCTCCTATTCTTCAAACTGCGTTCCAAAATGGCCTTTCCCATTCTTTAATTAACGCCGGGCGATTGCCAACAGTTTATGATGCCATCTATCGTGCTGTTCTTAGCCACGATATGTCACCTTCTGTCTCACAGCGCCTTATTCGCCTGCTCGCAACCAATATTGACATGAAAAGCCGCATCACACCAACTGATCAGCTTGAAATATTTTATGCTGTACCCAAAGAAAACAGCAATGAAAAAGACAAAAAAAGCACACAAAGTGAGCAACAGAGCCAAAACACTCAAGAAACCCCCATTAATCAAGAATCACCCATTAATAATGTAGATCCTGAAATTCGCTATATCAGTGCCACTTTTGGTAATGTAACCTATAAATATTATCGTTATCAATCTAAAGACGGCAGCGTTGATTATTATGATTCAGAAGGAAAAAGTTCAAAGCCTTTTCTGCTCCGCAAGCCTACTCCAAATGGCACTTTCGGCTCGCCCTTTGGGCCACGCAAACACCCTATTTTAGGCTATGTGCGCATGCATACTGGGGTTGATTGGATCGCACCAAAAGGATCACCCATCATTGCCGTTGGTGATGGTGTTGTAACCAAAGTGGGTGTAGCCAATGGCTATGGAAACCATGTAGTTATTCGACATGCCAATGGTTATGTGAGCAGTTATGCTCACCAAAATAATCACGCACCAGGCATTAAACCAGGGGTGAAAGTCCGGCAAGGGCAAGTAATTGGATATGTTGGATCAACTGGGCTTGCAACGGGGCCTCATTGCCATTTTGAAATTATTGTTAACGGCACAAAAGTTGACCCCATGCGCATCCGCATACCCAACAGTAAAGAATTGCTCAATCAAGATCTGCAAACATTCTTGCGAGAAAAACGCAATATTGATTCTTTAATCAATAGCACCACAAAATCAACCAATGATTCTTAAATAAGGCTTTAAGATTCCAATGATTAGAAAAATGCTTAAACACACTTTTTCAATTTTTAAAAACCATAAAAAGAGTAAAAGAGCTTATACAAACAAAACGCTCAAATAAGCATGTTAAAAGCATATATAGAGAAAAATATATAAAGAAAATCAGGTCATACAGAAAAGCGCTTAAAAACACATAAAGGGAAATATTTTAAAACCTCCATAAAAAGCAACGCTTGGCTTTCCCTTACCTTACACAAGGAACAACACAAATAAAGTAAAGTAATATATAAAATAAAGTAGCATAAAGGAGAGAGGAACCATTTTAATAGCACCTTTAACAGACAGATGATGAATCCTTTGTGCTACGGGTTTTCAATTTTGGCAAAGGAATGATCACCTTTGTTCCACCTAAATCAGATGTTTCAAACGATGGTTTTTCACCAAACTGCATACAAAGTTGTTCGATAACCAAATGGCCAAGGCCTGCTTTTTCTTCTAAATTTTGGCTGTTGATGCCCACACCATCATCTTCAACGATCAAGATCATTTGATCATTATCTTGAGGAATAAAAGAAACATAAATATTTCCACACCGTTGGTCGGGGAAAGCGTGTTTTAAAGCATTTGTCAGCAATTCACCAAGAATAATCCCAAGTGTTGTAGCATCTCTTGATGATAATTGACACTCTTTGAAATCTGTATGAATGGTGATATTTTCGCGCAATTCAAGGGGCACCGCCAATTCAACATCATGAACAACTGAACTTAGAAATTCAGCCACTAAAGTTGTTTCCATATCATCACACAAACGCAAACGTCGGTGTGCAGTAGAGATTGTTTGAATACGATCGCGTGCAGCACCAAGAACAGAACGCACTTCTGCATTTTTGCTTCGATTTAATTGCAATGCAAGCAAAGAAGATACTGTACTGAGCGAATTTCCAATGCGGTGACTTGCATCTTGCAAAAGCATTTCAACACGCTGGCGTTCTTTTTCAGCATGGTTGCGTGCCTTTTCCAATTCTTGCGTTCGCTCTTTCACACGTGCTTCAAGAGCAGCATTTTCGCTATGAAGCAACAATTGATATGTTTTTAAGTAACGAACATCACGACGAAATCGGTTAATCACAAAATAAGCTGAAACAAAAGTGCTAACAACAGCAACAATTGCTGCCAATGTTAAAGCAGCACGCATCATAGCTATGTCTTTGCGTTGTTTTTGCCGTGTAGCATTATCACCATTGATAAAATTTGTCATTAACTGAGCTAAACGTGCAACTTGAAGTTTTGAAATTTCAGGAGAAGATGGCAGCCTAACTGATGAATCGCTAAAAGAATCGAGAGAAACCATATGCGCAATCATAATGGCTTTACGCGCTTCGACTTCTTTTTTAAAAGCGTTAAACCATTCATACCATTGCGGCTTGGAATAGACAATAAGGCTAGTATACTCAAGAATATCATCAAGATCACGAGCTGCATTTGTAAAATGGGTTTTATCTTCCTCCCTGCGGTTACTTTCATAGCGACGGTCGGCTGCCGCCATATCAATTAAATTAATCAATACCAAATCAGCTTGTTCTCGCAATTGTGAACTTGTATTTAACCGTGCAACTTCCCGATCCACTGCGTTGGATAACAACATAATAAAGATTGCAGCTAAAAAGGCCATCAAAAGAGAGATGATAATTGCCACCCACCGCCAACGTGTAATCGTTGAACCAGAAGAAGATATTTGAGGAAGAAAATCCGTCTGTGTTGTCATAGAATTTCCATCAATAAACCTGACAATCATCATTCTTCAGTGTATAGGAGAAGGGTTTTTCTGATCATTGATATAAAAACCCTGGCAGATACCTGGTGCAGGCCTTTTTTATTTTTCCAAAAAATGCAGGCTAAATCGTTTAGAAGATCCTCCAAGTGATGATTTCCTGTAAAAGTTGTAATGGAAAGACAAAAAACAAAGCTTTTAACCATCATGGTGACGCTCTTTAACTATTAAATGAGCACAATGTACTTCCAGCCGAATAAGCATCGGGGCCATAATCGGATTCACCATCTACCTTGAGAAGTTCTTGCAAACGATTGCGCGCTCTGCTGACACGGCTTTTAATTGTCCCCACAGCACAGTCACAAATAACTGCAGCATCTTCATATGAAAAACCAGACGCACCAATTAAAATAATCGCTTCCTTCTGATCAGCAGAAAGCATGTCTAAGGCCTTTTTAAAATCTTGCAAATCCAACGATCCATATTGAGCAGGGTGAACAGCTACATTTTTAGACAAAAGGCCATCACTGTCTTGAACCTCTCTACCTCTTTTGCGCATCTGACTGTAAAATTCATTACGCAAAATGGTAAAAAGCCAAGCTTTGATATTTGTACCCATTTCAAAACTGTCTTGCTTAGCCCATGCTTTCATAATAGTGTCTTGGACAAGATCTTCTGCCTTATCGTGCTTACCACTTAAAGAAATAGCAAAAGCGCGCAATGCCGGCAGAATCAAAAGCAATTCTTGTTTAAAATTTTTCGTACCCGTCATCATAAAGGATCAAACCTCTTCTGCGCTGTTTAAAGAGGCGCGTTCTGCTTGATCCAATCTTTCCAAAAGTTCTAGAAAACGAACAGGAATAGCTTCTTCCTGAATCCCCATATAAAATTGGCGCAATTTTAGAACAATCTCGCTGTTAACACCAAAAAGATTATCGCCAAGCGCAGAAGGATCGGTGAGATTTTTTCACCACAGTCGTTCATTTTTCAGTCCCTTAACCCATATATTAACTCAAAGAAGATTTTTCTCTTCATGGTTGTAAATATAGTTGCGCTTAAAAAGTTCCATATGAGGGAAGGAACTTTTTCGTATGTTGGGAATTTTAATTTTCAAAAGCGCTTTTAAAGACAGAAGGAGTTATCAATCATGTCATTATCAATGCGTATTGCCCCACATCTTCCTTATCTTCGACGTTTTGCAAGGTCTGTTACAGGCAGCCAATCGTCTGGTGATGCTTATGTAGCAGCAATGTTGGAAGCGCTTATTACCGATATCTCCATTTTTCCAAAAGCATCAAGCGATCGCATTGGAACCTATCGGCTTTTTTGCCACCTTTTTGATCAAACCACGCCCAATATCGCCGAGCCATTGCCGCAATTTGGTCTTGAACAAAAGGCAAATGCAAAATTATCATACCTTACACCGCGTGCACGCCAAGCATTTTTGCTGATTGCTGTAGAAGGCTTTAATGAGCGTGAGGCAAGCGAGATTATGAATATTGATGCACAACAGTTTCACCAATTTCTCAACCAAGCATCTATCGATATTTCAGCACAAATAGCCACACAAATTATGATTATTGAAGACGAACCCCTCATTGCGATGGACATTGAACAAATGGTGGCAAATCTTGGCCATCAAGTTGTGGGATTGCACGCACCCGTGATGAAGCTGTTGTTATGTATCATCAAAAAAAACCTCGGATGGTTTTAGCCGATATTCAATTGGCAGATAATAGTTCAGGTATTGATGCGGTTAATGACATCTTGAAAAATGACCACATACCTGTAATCTTTATCACTGCTTTTCCAGAAAGATTGCTGACAGGGGAACGTCCTGAACCGACTTTTTGGTCACCAAACCCTTTAATCCTGATATGGTAAAAGCACTTATTTCGCAGGCTTTATTTTTTCAAGAAAATGCTTCCAAAGCCGCATAATGGAAAGCAATATTTCAATTATGAGCATCAACCCTGTTTCTACTCTGCCTATGGACAGATCTCATCTCAGCGCCCTCATGCAGGCCATCCGCAGCGCTGATATTTGTGTTTTCTATCAGACAACAAATCTGATCCATTTATGGGCTGAAAACTTGCCTCAGCATTTGCACAATAAGTGGCGAGTGGGTTGCCGAGATAATGATTTTTTTTCACCTGATCTTGCCGATAATATGGAAACGATCAAATTGCAGGTCTTAGCCACTGGCAAAATGCAAACCATTGAAGTGCAATTTGAAGATATGGCAAAACAAGAAATTTGGTATAAATTCTCAATTGATTGTGACCGTAATGATCGTGGAGAAATTATCGGCGTGATCACGACTGGTGTTGAAATTTCAGGCCTGCGCCGACGCGAACAAGTATTGAAAATTTTGCTTAGAGAAGTCAGTCATCGTTCTAAAAATCTTTTGGCTATCATTCAAAGTATTGCTAGCCAAACTGCACGCTATACAGAATCTCTCCCAGTTTTTTGCGCAAATTCCAAGGGCGTCTACATTCTCTTTCCCATTCTCAAGATCTCATTACCGATTCCAACTGGCGTGGAGCACAATTTCGCGAATTGGTACAATCGCAAGCTTTGGGTTATCTTGTAAAAGAAATAAAGCGATTTTCCATTGAAGGTGCTGACCCTTACCTCTTTCCAAATGCGGCTTTGCATATTGGTTTGGCTTTTCATGAATTAATTGTCAATTCACTCTCTTTTGGTGCCCTGTCGCAAGAAAGGGGAAGTGTGTCTGTGCGCTGTGAAATCCACACAAATACCAATAAACCAGCAAACCTCTTAATTACTTGGCATGAAAATTTTGAACCCGGAACCACTCTTTCTGAGCACAATAAAGCCTGTTTTGGTAGTACAGTTTTAGAAAAAATTGTTCCCATTTGCGTAAATGGATCAGCCTCTTTAAAAGTAACAGAAGAAGGAGTGGTTTATTGTTTATCTGTGCCTGATACTTATTTTGATCTTGATACGTTTTCTTAAAGAACATTTCAAACACAAAGAAATATACAAAGCCCCCTCACCATTCCCGACATGATGAATGACTTTGATGCCCATCAATATCCATTGCACCATTTTTGAAGCAAAAATTTAAAGTTTGCACTACCAGTTTCTTTAAATCAAATCGATACAACCAATCCTCTTGGCAATAAATTTATGCCATTAAATTTACGCCATCACTCTCTTTAGAATAAATCGAGCTTTACTCATCTTTTGGAACAAACCAAATGTATAAGCGTTTAAGCTGCAAACCTCTCTTGTCAAAAGATTGCTTAAAGAAGCGATAAACATTTTTTCTAGAAAGTATTTTATGAACCCTATTGTTACCGTCCTGCTGCTTGTTTCATGTAACGATAATTTGAACAGCTGTTATTCCAATGACTCCATGGTGAAGTTCTACCCAACAGCACAAATATGTGAGCAAGATATTGTACCATCAATCAAGAAACTCACATCCGGGCAGCAAATTTTTGCCCAATGCACAAACATACCAATAAACTCAACTCAACAAAAAGTCTCTCTTGTTTGGTCTGTTACAAGCCAAGGCAATTTTCTGCTTCAAAGTCTCCATAACAACGATAACGAGCAAACAGATCTTAAAACAAACGCTTTGTGACTTCTTTCTTGTTTTTTAAAAACACTTATCCATTGTAAAAAAATCATTTAAAGCATAAATCCTTTAAGCTTAAAAAAGAACAATGGAAAAATGCACCATGACCTATAATAATACGCATGCTTTTCAAGAAAACCATAAAGAACCACGCACCCTGCCCCAAGATGAACCTTTAGATCCTGCAGTAGAACGGGTGAGAAAAAAACTCATGCGTTTAATGATCATATCCATTTCAATTACAATCATTCTTATTCTTTTTGTGTTGGCGGGCGTAATCTATAAAATTATAACACCTGAAACAGCCTCCAAACAAACAAAGCCTCTTGCCCTTCAAGGCGAGAACCTACCCTTTGCTCATCACACACTCTCACTGCCACCAAAAGCGCAAATCATATCGCAAAGCCTGTCAGACCATCACATCGCACTAAGAGTTTTAATGCCAAACGGGCAAACACATTTCATGATTTATAATTATCGCACAGGTGCTCTTATTGCAAATCTTGCCATGACAATGACACAAGAAACACCTCTCACAAAGCCTTTTCAAGCGCAATAAATCAACACAAGCTTAGCCTTTTTCCCCCACTGAACGCGTTGGAGTTGTTTTGCGTCTACGTGGCTTTTTTGATGCCTCTTCACCAGATAAAGGAAGGGAAGAAACTTTTTTTGCAGATTCATTCCTTTTTTCAGAAAGTGCCGCTACTTGAGACGACTCACCAGAAGAAGACTCTTGAGTTTGAGCATGACGACGTGGCAAACGACGCGATTTTTTGGCGGCTTCACCCCCCTCTTCAGCAGTTCGTTTTTTTTGTTCAACAGTTTCAGTTAATTCAGAACTCTTGGCTTCTGGAGCATCAGATGAGCGTATATTTTTTTGCTACCTTTTCGTCTTTCATTGTGTTTTTGTTGTTGCGTGTGCGTCACAGACTTTTCATCATTGCTATCATCTATTTTAATATTTTCAGCACCTGTTTCTTCGCAACTCTTCTCGCCATTTTCATCACACTGAACTAGTTGAGAGCTATATGCCCAACTGCTGCAAGGATAATACGTAAATAATGTTCAGCATGTTGCAGATAATTTTCTGACATAACGCGGTCACCAGCACCTTGTGCATCACGTGCAAGACTTATGTATTTATCAGCAATCTGCTGGGCATTACCACGAATTTTAACATCCGGTCCATTACTTTCATAATTACGGGACAATGGATTAGGGCCACGACGATTATTGTTATTATTACGATTGCGCACCCGTCTATTTTGCTGTGACCTCATATGTATCCCTTTTATATGTATTCCTCTTGGATTATATTTTTAATTGATTTTTCTCATCGCATTATTTCTTTAATAATGCTGATCATGTTTAAAATACGGTTATGAGACTATCCCCGTTTTATTTAACTTAAATGATATTGAATTGATATCATATCAAAAGCACATATTTTTTGAAAATCACCCAACACAGCAGGGAATATCTCAGCATAATTCCCAATTTGCCTGCTAATAAACAAAGAGCGTAACGATGTTCTCATAAAATTCCAAGTGTTTTTTTTAAAAAAAGCCCATATTTCTTAAAAAAAGTGATCAATCTTGTGGAAAAAAAGTAAAAACAAGCATAGTTTTTTCTAATGTTTTCTCTAACTTTCCTATTACCAACACTTCCCTTAAAGGCAGCACAAAACGCTGCCATTCCTACTCCTTGCAACCTCGCAAATGAGAGCGCCATTTTAAGATAACAAGCCAAAAATCAAGTGGATCACCCTTAACCACAATGCATTAAATGACCTTCTTTAACCAATGATGTAAAGGTTGCGCTTTAAGCATATTAAGGCTTGTATCAATTTTCACACACCATATCACGGTTTGTAACACCCTTATAATTACAAGCATAATCAAGAATATCAAGAGCCAAATCAAACAAAGAAAAAAGCATTTCTCGCTTTCTATTTTCACTGCTCATTGGCGTTTTTATATAAATTGTTTCTTGAGTTGATACAAAGCTAAGCAGTAGCTTTCTTGCAGTACACGCCACCCGCCATAAATTTTCTCTTTCCACCTAATTGAATGAACAATGAGAAGTTTTCCCGCGTTTCAAACTCTCTAGAGCACTCTCTAAAATTATAACTTGTTATATTATTTTAAACTAATGCTTAATACCGGTTTTACTTTCTTTCCATTTTTTCCATTATCCTTAAAAGTTACCACTACTGGCCTGTCCAGAATGAGTGCTGTTTTAGCCAAATCCATAATCATTTCTCCACGTGGATCATCACACTGCCATTCTCCTAACTCCTGTGTATATGGGCCATATGATACTGCTAACAGACACCGTGATCCTTCACTAATCATAACCCAATCTATATTGCCCCCGTAGCTCCATACGGTCCAGCGAAAGCTGTTCCTACCATTAAAACCATCATGCTTAAAAACAGGAATATTTTTTGTTTAATTTTCATAATAATTTTCTTCCTATACAATAAAATAAAATTGTTTTTTATTTCTTATGCAAGAACTATACTTATAATACTTATCTTTAAGAAATAATAGAAACTACTATTCAAAGTATAAAACATTGAACTTTCCACAATAATTCTTCTCAAAATTCTTGCGCTGATTTAATAAGAAAATAAAACGACCTCGATATACAACTAGCGGATTCGAACTATGGGTATCCTTGCTAAGCTTGATGTTTATCAGGAAAACCAATTCGTTGTGATTGTACACTTGATGATAAAAAACTTGCACATAATCACTTACTGTATCTAGATTGAGAATAAATGGATCAACATGCTCACAGCTTACTCTGCCCCATCCAATAATTTGATTCCACAATGAATAACACCAATCAACTCCTTCTCGTTCCTCCAAATGTGGGAAATATCCCCCTAATGATGCATTAACATCAATAAAATGAGGGGTAGCTTTAATAGGATAAATATAACCATTATAATTAAGGTCACTATTAACCCAACTCATCGCGAATCCTTGAGAAGTTATTGTTACAACATAACCGGAACCAAAGCCTGGCAGGCCAGCAGGCATTTCACGCACATAAATCCTATAAGCTCACGCACACGGATCTCATAAGTTGATATGTGGTGGCGGTTGATAGGCAATAAATAATCCACCCATACCCTTAAGATAGAAACCACCAGCCTTTTTACATTTTTAGGGTGATCAATAGCTGCCCGATATAATTTCTTGTGCGTGAAATCTTCAATAACTTATTATGTGTGAATCACATAACCAATGGTGTTACTTAAGTAATACTTTCCTCACAAATTGAAACTTTTAGTGAAACTCTTTAATTGTGTTATAAATATGATCACTATATAATGTGGTTTAGTCAGTGATTCATCATAAGACTTAGTACCCAATAAAATCATGATGCATACTGAAAATCAGCAGTGGTTTCTTAATGTAAATTCTAGAGTGCTAAAAAACGCACTTATAAAAACACACTTAAATGATGAAAAAAGAAAAGCATAAGCGTTCAAATAAACAAGGGGAATAATTATCATGCTACAACGCAATACTCTTTTAGAAAAGAAGAGCGAGAGTAATGCTGTTCACCCCTCCCCTTGGGTCAAACTACCTGACAGGGAAACTTTGTTCGAAAAGCGTGCACATCGTTTTATGCATTTAGCCACAACCAACCCCAATAAAGAGGATCTCTTATTTTGGGCTCATTTTTGCAATGCACAGCAACAATTAACAAACACATTTAAAAATTTTTCCACAGCACTTAGCCGTTTTACGATGGTGTCTACCCCTCCTTTTGATCGATCAAAAATATTGAGCTTAGGATTTTATGATAGCGTTGTGCATAATTTTTTAAACCATATTTCAACCAGCGCACTCCCTGTGAAATATCAAGAAGCTTTCAATAAAGCACAACAGCAGCAAGACCAATGGCGCTTATGGGGGCATAATCTGTTAAATCATCCGCTTTCCCATCAACATTTAGCAGAACATATTTTCATCACCGGTGCTTTGCAAATTATCTATTGCCTCACCTCTTCACAGCTTGATCCTCAAACACTGACCCCACAACAAAATAACCTTTGCCCAGCCTGTGCAGGTACATACCTGGTCAACATCGTATGTGACTGGAAAGGGGAAGAAAAACCACAGCTTTGTTCTTGCCTTTATTGTGGCACATTATGGCGCTCTGCACATTTTCAATGCACTGTTTGTAACGCAGCACACAGTACACTTCATCATAAGTATGAAAAAGATCCAAAAAACATTCTACTAGACAACATTCTCATTGAAGCCTGTGAAGTGTGTAGACATGAACACGACGACAATCAATTCAACCAACACGAAAATTCATCTCTCAATGTTTGTGCTCATGATAATGAGCAAACTCATCCCAGATTTTTTCTTGAAAACTCACTCTCATTTGAAGCAGAAGAACTCTAACCCTTTTAAAGCTAAAAAGCACAAACGGTTAAGTGTTCCCCTTTTCTCAACCATCTCATTTGCATCAATAGAAAGTGTTCACCTTGCACCTCTTCATGGCCGTTGCACTATCACAGCCATCAAAAATTAAAATATCAAAACACCTGGCATCTTTTAAAAAGATTTTTATCCCAAAACAAACGCACCACCTTGTAAAGAAATGGTCCACATATCAGTGCACTTCCTAATATAAAAAGCCCAATAATCATTTTAAAAAAACAAGCAAAAGATAAGCCTATAATTTTTTATGCTTCAAGCCAGCCTTTTTACTTAACTAATATTCTTTAAAATAAACATTCACTTACAGCATTATTTAAAAAACTAGCGACTCTCACTCACCATGCCTACCACTTAAAATTAAGCAGCTTAAAATTAAATTGAGCAATACTCCCCTTGGCTCACACATCTGCCTTTCATCGTATTTTATATGTTCTCAATTCTTCATTAAATAATCTAAAAATGATTGCGCACTTTATTACTACTTTCATCTTGTTCATTGATTAAACAATCCCGTAAGAGAAAATAATTTCCATCCCCCGGTCTGATCATTTTGATACATTTTTCCTTTGAGTTATCAGAGACCTCTTCCCACATTTCGCGAACTGTAAAATAGGCTTCACTCTCTGAGCGCAAGCAGCGTGAATAAACCTCACCCCTTATATCAGGCAGAACCGAAGCAGCAATTTCTTTACAATAAATGTACAAATCAAATTCCGGAATAACGAGCTTAACAGGCGCATGCTGTGGAACCTGTTTTGTGGAAAAAAAGTGATCAGCAATTTTTTGAACTGCAAGATAAAAAATCAACAAACACAAAAAAAATGCAAAAAGAACAACAGCAATCTTACGATATGCTTTTCTACGATAATACCTTAACCTTGTTTGGATTTTTTTGTCCATGAACTGTCTGCCTTTAACCGACTATGGCAAATTTTAATCGATCATGGCAATTTTTGAACAGTAAATAGTGCGACGAGCATAACGATCCATAAAGATCCATGAACAATCAATCGCATTATGAATTGTCTTGCACCAAAAAGCAATCACTCGTTCTATAAAGCCACCGCCCTTTTCATAATCAAGAGAAGATAAAGCTTTAAATTATTCTGTAGCTCTTTTAAGTATCCTCAACCTTTTTTACTCATCATTTAATGAAACAAGCGTGCACTCCCCATTTTCTCTCCATCTTCTTGTAGGACCCACTCTCTTTTTAAAAATGGCAAATATACATAAAGAATATAAAAACACCACTAAAGACATTGGTGCATATTTTAAAACCCTATAAAGATCAAAGATAGCTTGTCTTAAACACCATATCACCTCACCCATCTAAATCAAATTCATCGTTTGTGCTATCTATGCTTTGCCAACATCTTTGCATTTGATCAAAATGGTTTGTGCCCACAAATCCAGTGTGACAATAACGACTCTGTTTGAAGCAAATGTGCTGGCTTGTTAGTGAGAGGTGGTTTCATCCAATCTGCGCAAGACAGTGGATCATTCATTTGGCACCCCGCCAAGAAAACAAAAAAGAAAACGACAGACATGAAAGAGAGAAAGCAAAAAAACTTCATCATTGATTTTCTCACGTTTAAAAAGCCAACATGGTTTGGATAAGCATTTTTATCTGCTCAAAAGAGCGTTCATAAAAAAAGCCTCATACGAGGCAACAATACAAACAACAACCAAGCTCTAATAGAATAACAAGGTCACAATTTTTCTTCTTTTATCCGAGAAAGATACACAAAAACACCTACCATCATCGCGATAATCATAATGGCTGCTAAAGCCCATTGTACAGGCCCATATCCGGTAAAAAGCCCTGTTACACCTGAAAAAGCCCCAATGACTGGTGCTAAAAACTCTGCTGTCAAAATAGAAACACCGCTTGTAGCTTCCACCGCTTGATAATTGGAACAAACATAAGCCCCTTTAGCCCACAACCCCGCTTCAGCAGCACGTCGGTGTACAAGGCCTTGCAAGCGTTGCCCTTCTGATTTTGTCCATTTTTGCAATTCAGCCGGCACAGCTTCATAATCACCTTTATTGAGCTTTCTTAAAAGTGCAGAGTTACAAAAAGCGCTTGTTCCCACATTATAGCAAAAGGAAACAAGAGCTGCGAATTGCTCATCGGTTAAAGGTTGAGAAACCGCCTGTTCAACCGTTTGTTCAAATTGCGCTAAATCTTTTCGCAAAATGGCTTCTGCTTCATCTTTTGTGATCTTCATACCCTTTTGTACAACGGGCGCACCCGCCTTGGTTGTGTGTCCATAACCAATTGCCCACACATCCATGGCATCTCGGTAGGCTTCCAAACGCAAACCTTCCCATTTTTTAATCAACTCTAACCCTTCGTTTGATATTGTCCGCATTTTTTAATCCTTAAATTTCTCCCAGGCGTTAATGTTCACCACCTCAGATTATTGGCCAACACACAATTGCCTTATGCCTTGCTTTTAGTGCCTCTGTTTTCATTGTCCTGGAGAATTGTCGTCAATTGTTCTTCTAAAGCACAAACACGCTGCAACAACTGTGCAGTAACTTGAGTATTCCTTTTATCTTCACGCCTCATTTCTTGCTGCATTTCTTGCTGCATATTTTTTAAAAGAGCATTTAAAGGAGCATGGCCCATCCTTCCACTTGCATAAAGAACCAAGCGAATATGTTCAGGATCATCAATATCAGCAATAGAAAATGGAAAAAGTGCCATTTCGTTCTCTCATCCTTTTAGCGCTAAAAAACAACTCTTTTGGAAAATGCTTAAAATGCTCACAAACACAAACCAGCCACCCAACCACTCAAGTCAAACAAAGAAGCTGCCCAAACGTTTAAACAAACCAGAAACCCCTCAACCCAACCGTTCAAACAAAACATACATCCCTCCTCTTTCGCAAAAAAAGGAAAGAAGCCTTCAAAATACGGGCCTGTCATTTTATCAAATGAGGGTGTCATCCACCAATTTTCTGTATGGCCTAATATCTTAATGGAAATAGTGCATGAAAACAGTGTGGTGAAGAATCTTCACATATTTGCAATATATTTAAGTTCTCATACCTTTATTGGGTTCTCATACCTTATACCTTAATGGCGTAAACAACTGCAACATTGACAGGGCGTATTTCAGGACCACCTGTTTTATTGATTGTAAATGTGTGCGTGTGAGTACCCGCAGGCTTTGTCAAAACCCGCTTCTCATAACTATGATATCTGGGCAAAGCACTTCCTTTAGCCGCATCCACCGTGAAAACTTGTTCTGCAAATTCATGCTTATGCTCACCCGCACTATCAATTGTTCCTGTATGCGTATGAGATTTAATGGCATCATTTTGCCTGCTTCCTAAAACGCGGTCTTTATCAATCCCTCTTTGACTATCAAGCCCACGCAAAAACATTCCACGTAAATCAGGTACATTAAACGTAGTGCTTTCATCACCGCTGCCCCATGTTTCACCAATGGCTGCAAAAAGACTTGCATAATCCTTGCGCGAATAAGCTTTACCATCACATAAAAGCCACCCTTCAGGAATTTTTTCCATAGCAAAAGTCGCAATAAAACCTGATGGAAAACTACTTACTGGTTTTGGAGCAGCCGCAGGTGTGGGATTGGTTAAATACCACCCATCTTTATCTTCTCCATCAATACCACATTGATAAACAAGTTCATAAAGACCGTTCTTTCGAATCTCTCCACCACTTAAAGGCACCAATCCATTTGGTGTTACCTTATAAACAGGCTGAGCAGGCAATTGATTTAACACAACACTTGTTGTTTTAGTATTAGCCTCTTGCGCCTTAAAGCGAACAACAATATCGTTCTGATACTCCTTAATAGGAGACTTAGTAACCAGATGAATAGATGTTTCATTCCCATCTTTTTCTGTGGTAAATTTTGCCTCAATTGCCCCGCCATTATCCGTTAAATATTCTCTAATACGTTGCATCATTGCACGCGCACTATCATTGACTGAGCTTGGTGGTTGTCCTTCTGCCCAGTTAATGATGTCATCAGCACGTGCATTTTCGTGCGCAACCAGCGACCAATCATAAATCGAACTCATAGAGCTTGTCCTTCTTGCACCAAATCAATACCAGAAAAAAGGGGAGATGAAGGGGAAGAGTGGTTACTTTCAGCTGGTGTAACTTTTTCCATCTCAAAGCCAATTTTATCATAATCGACATACAACAACTGTGTTTTGTCATCCATATGAACAGCATCAGGCTTCAAACGCACCAGATCTTGCGCCATCACCCCACGATAACGCTGAGGATCTCCTTTATAATTAAATTCATAAAGTGGGTAACCATTCTTCTCCCCCACAGACACGATATTGTCTTTAACTCTGGCATCAGAAAGGCCCATAATGCCACCAATTAATCCAAGCACTTGCTGTGCATCACGTAAAGGATCTTTGGTAACTGAAGGCACTGTCACACTCTGCCCTGTCTGAGTACCATAATTTCCAGCTGCTGTTGTACCCACTTTTAGCAACTGCTCTAATCGATTCCACGCCTGATTGTCTTGTTCCATCCATTTTTCGCGCTCAACATCCAAAGCATGCTGGTTATTGGCATCTTGCACCATACCACCCTTTAAAGCATTGCTTTGAGCATTACTTTGCCCTTGATAGAAGTTGTTTGCAGCATTAATCTGATTTTGCGTAGCCTTATCAATCATCTGATTGGCATTCATCATATTGAGCACATCTTGATTATATTGTTGTGCTGCTGCATTTGTTGCCAAAGCTCCCAACTCATCAGTTAACACACCAGTATGCGCCCCAGAACCATAGCGCCCAGCGCCTGCCATAGACTGATTAACAGCATCAGAAGTTTTAGAAAGTGCATTGTCCAGCGCATCATTAAATTTGCTATTGTTTCCAATCCAACCACCACTTGCCATATTGCTAAGATTTTGTTGACTTTGCGTGGGGCTATTTAACAACTGATTGATCATTGGGTTGTTAAACTGGTTGGCAGCATTTCCCAACCCCTGGATAGCATTGAGCGTTGCATCACTCAAACCGGCATGGCGATCACCTTCATAAACATTTCCTCCAATACCTTGATTATATAAATCAAGAGCATCAGAACTTGCTTGTTGCAAAATACCTTGCGACCATACCGGTGGAGCATTTGTTTGTGTTGTTGTTTGAACTTGCGGAGTTTTTCGTCTACTCATAGGGTGAGAACCTTTCTATAATGAATAAGATTGATAGCATGCCCACGTTGTCTAAGCATTTTAGACCACCCAAACCTTCCCATAGTCAGCATTTCATCAGCGTGAATTGTTCGAGCCCATTTTTCAATTTGATCAATTAATTTGACCAATTTCAGCCCGCCCTTTCCAGCCAGGTCTAAAATGACAACGCGTTTTTTCCCAGTGTGCGTCATTTCAATTTTAGTGATCACGAAAGCACTAAATTGAGTTTCATTTTTTAAGATCAACCATAATTGTGCTTGTCCACCAGCAATCTCTTTTGCAATAGTGTCCAAACACACATCATCAGGAAACCGCTTGGCATATTTTTGCATCGCCGCATTAATAGCCTCTTGATAAAGAGCTATTTTTTCCCACGGCCATTGATTTGTAAGATGAATAGAATATAAATTTTGACTGTCTTGTTGAGCAGTCACATTTTGAGCTTTTTTACCCTTTTGGCAGTCAATCTTAACATCTTTTCGTCCAACTGCCTTCACCATTTGTTGCACTTTCCTCCAACATCTTCTACCCATCCATCCGCTCCCACACTCTTGTCTGCCCACTCGCCAGCCCATTACTTGCCCACTTACCAATCCCTTACTTTCCTACCCGCCAGCTCCTTACTCACTCACCCGCACTTTTTTCTTGCGCACCGGCACTTTTGTCTGCCTACTCGCCAACCCATTTCTTGCCTACTCGCCAGCCTATTACTTGCCCACTTACTAGCCCCTTACTTACTTGGCTCACCCACACTCTTGTTTAACAGCTCACCGCAGGCCAGCAGATTTTAACGCCACATCAAATCCGGTTATATGTGACCAGTTAGCCCCTTCAGGAATCCGCAATTTAAAGCGATAAAACCGCGCCCTCACACGACAACGAACCTGACCTGTATGAGAGGAAGGTTGCCGTTCTGGAAACCAAACAATTTTTTCCTCGATCGATTGGCGCAAACGCATCCCCACAGACACGTAAAATTCTGTACTATTAACCTGGGGCATAATATTGCTCACACGGGTCATTATGCCACTTGTCTGTCCCATTTCTTGCGATGTCACCACACACGCCATTGGTTCACCAGAAAATGACCCAAGCCTGCCTTGTTGATCAAACGCACCAAGAACAGGTGCTTCATTTTGCCAAACTTTACTGTCGAGAGAAAATGGCAAATCATCCAAACTACAAGAAACCCGATCAAGCCCTTCCAAGCTGTATCCAGCAGAAAAAATAGGCAAAATCACTGCAATATTAACAGTCGCCACAGACCACTTTTGCAAACCCCAATCATAAATCAGCAAGGTGCGTTCTTGCGTATTCTCATCAAGATCAATCATCCAATAAACACGCGTATAAACACCATCAATCGCAGACCACAAAATAGGTAGGCTACTTTGATTAATTCTTGTAATCATAGTCCGATCGACTTTTTCAAAGCCAATGGGTGTAATGTGTCCATCAATGGTAATTTGGTAAAATCCCCCCTCATCAATGAAGAAAGCAAGATCACCTCGACACACAATTGATTCAGAAGTCTTTGCACCTCGTTTATCGTGGATCTTTTGAAAACTAAAAATAATCTTAGACCCAGGAATAAAGGACCCAGCATAAATAGCCGAACGCATAAAGATCAGTGGATTGGTAGTCTCTGTTGCCCCTTGCACATATCCACCATCAGGAAAATCTTGATAATCGCAGCTTTTTTTGCCCACAGTCCAAAATTCTGCATCATTTAACCCAGACCAATGCACACGTCGTGGGTGCTCAGTTAATTTCATCAAACAAACAAAATCACCCCAAACACGTACAATCCCAGCCTGTGGCGGGTTTCCTCCTAAATCTCTAAAAGTTTCATCATGATCAATATCAATAACCTGTGGTTTATCGTTAGCATTAACAGCAATGACATAATCACCAAACAAAGCAAATGACCAAGGCGCATCGATATTAGCAAAATAAGTTTTTCCCTTTTGGCTAATATCTTTCCACTGCATGCTTGTATTATCGAGAAGGTAGATTTTTTGTTCCGTCCCAACAATAATAGACACACCATTTTTTGTCCTCACAGCAATAGCGCCTAAAATCGTATCAGGGCAAGGCTGAGACAAAGAACTAAAGCTTGGCATAGGAATATAAGACCCATCAGCAGGCAGCACATTGACAAGCTCATCAGTAAAAAGACCATTAATATCAGCAATATCAGGTCTATATTCAGCAACTGAAAAAAAAGCCATTTAAAACCCCATAAACCCAATCATCTAAACCCCACAATCACTTAAAACCCACAGCCATCAAAACTTTCGCCAAGCACTCAAACCCAAGCACTCAAACCCAAGCACTCAAACCCAAGCACCCAAACCCAAGCACCCAAACCCAAGCACCCAAACCCAAGCACCCAAACCCAAGTACCTAACCTTAAGCATCTAAAACCCTGTTGGCATAATTTGTGAGCAACCCTTTTTGCGCGATGTTTCATAACGCAAAATCTGAAGCTGTTCTTGAAAATCGCCCAAAGAAACAGCAGCACATTCAGGATCTTTAAGGATATTTTTATAAAGTTCGTATTTTGCCCGCGCTTTAATAAAATCAAAAGCATGAACAAACCAAGGATGATCTTCCCCCTCCATGCCCCCTTCAACAAAACGCAAAGCACTATAGGAAAGACGAACTGTTCCAACAGTTTCAGGCGTCGGAAAAAGGCCTATTTTGCGCTGACAATAAGTATAAAAAACAGGCATCCCCTGCGGTGGGTTGGCCCCATAATCTTTTTGCAACGTCTTAGCAGTTTTATAGATAAGTTGTGTTCGTGTTGCACCACCATGTTCTAAAAACACACCTTCAAGAGCCCCTACTGTTTTAATTAAGCCCTCCACCGTCTTAATCAAAACATCGTCTTCTTGCCCATACCACGTTTGCCCACTTCGTGTTTTGAAAGTCACCTCTTTGTGCTCATTAAAGAAAAAAGGTTCCCGTTCACATATGCGCAAAGCAGCACAAATGGAATCATAAATTTGAACATAATATTCACCCGTTGTATCATCAATCTCATCTTGAATAAGCTCAACCATGCGAGAAAAAGTTGTTGCACAACCTGATTTGAAATCAAAAGGATGAGTATCGACAGCTGGAATAGTCATTGGCATAAACAATCTCTTTATACGTGTTATCTTCTCCCCCAACAAAATGCTCTGTTGGGAAAGAACAATGTCAAAAACGCCTTAAGGTACCCAAATAGGTGCATAAAAGCGCACCCTCACCTTAAAAAAGCCTCTTAAAAATAGGTGCGCCTTCACCTTTCAAATAGGTGTAAAACAGCCCTCACAAGGCCACTTTAATAGGCGCACCCCAAGCCTCATCAATTAAGCACAAGGCTAATCTTAAAGGTCTCAAGCAGGTTCTAAATAACCTCAAACAGGTTCTGAATAAGTTGAAATAACGATCGTTCCAAAATCTTGCTTTCCTTGGGAGCTTCCTGGCAACTGAAAGACAGGTTTTTTCATCCCAATAATCGTTTTGGCAGCCACACCAAACTCACGTTCATAGTCAAAGAGCTCTTCCACCAATTTATAGCGTGTCGCCCCACGGTCTTTACCAAAGGCAATAACAGCACTTTGCGCCCCAAGTAAAACAGCACGGCGTGTATTCTTAACATAATTATTATTTAAAACTGTCTCCACACCTGCTGTCACATGTGCAGCTTCACGCAAAATAACGCCATTATACATACCAAGAGACCCATTATAGATAGGGTTCTTCATGCGGCTTCCACTATAAATCGCTTTGGTAATATCAAGCCACTGACCAGGCTCTGTATTGGTACGCAATTGTGTCACTTGTGTTGGGTGAAGATACATCACATAAACACTTTCCCCATCAACACGCACTGGTCTAATTTTTGGCATTGCAAGCTTAGCACGTTCCACCGCTTGATCAATTAACTGTAGAGTAAACACATCCTCTTTTTTCAGATCCTCATCTTTCTCTTTCCCATTAGGGCGGATGATGCGTTTATTGGTTGGAGCAGTTGGCTTGTTAAACCCATAATGGACAGGTTTTAGCTCAAACTCTTGTCCTTCAAAGTCTATCTTTTCTGCCGAATATCCACACACCTGAATGAAGAACATCATGCTTAAACGGTCAGCATACCAATCAACCAAAGCATTTTTAGCTTCTGCACGTAAATTATATAAAATACGTTGCTGATCGATTGTTCCTTCATTTCTAACACGCACAGCATGAGAAAGTTCATTAATAACCAAGCGATCGTTTGTAAATTTCAAGGCCTCTTCTTTACCTTCAAGTTCCTCCCCTTCACTCACACCTTCACCACACAAATGCATACGTAAACCAAAGGTAATGGAATCACCACTTGCTTTAGTGGTCTCATCTTTCAACTGTATGATGCTATTGGAATCTCTCCCAATTAATGGAGCGATAGAAGTCGCCTTTGAAATTTCCCCATTAAGTAATTTGGACCATGCTTTTACAGTCAATGCATTATTGACGTCGATACTAGTTACAGCCATTATTTCCTCTTATATATAGTCTTGATTAAAAATCCGGCCAAAAGCCGGTTGCCGAGTGTTCCCCCTATCTGATAATCAGATACCTGATAACCAGAACAGCGGTCACTTAATGATGCGTTGTGTTTTTTGGCAGATTTCTACCTCTCTTTTTAAAGATCCACATCGCCCATTAAACGATTAAAAGCAGCTTTATTGTTAGGATCATCAATCCAAGTACTAAACTCTGCCTCAGACATTTTGTCGAGCATTTCCAAAGACATAGAGCCCTTTGGATTCAAACCATTATAAGCAGAAAGTGTACGTGCAGAATTTTGCCTTTCCTGCACATGCTCAACAACATTTTGCATAGGGGCAACAGTGTTAACAGTGTTGCCTTGCTTGTTTGTATATCCCATATTGTGCGCAATAGAGTAGATCACTTGCGCAGGGTTTTGTTTGTTTTGCGCACAATCACGCAAAATCTGCTTCAACTCATTACCAATCAATGTATCAATAACTTTGGGATCGGCTCTTTCAGGGTAGAGAGAAGCGCAAGAAGCCAGCTGTTTTGCACGCATATCATAAACAAAATCAGCAGCTTGATCAAAATCATGATGCTTGTGCTTAATAGTCGCAACAGACTGACTAAAAAAGGAACGCAGCTGCTCTGCCTCTGAGGGGGCAGAGGTGTTTTTGTCGTCTTGCGCTTGCACCAATTCCTGTTGTGTTTGATCCTGCTGTGCCTGAGTTTTTTTCCCCAGCCACTGCACATAACCCATAAAATCTGCATTGGGGTCTGGCTGAACCTCACCCCCCTGAAGTCTTAGTGCTTCTTGAGAAACTTCGCCCTTTTGAGAATTGTCATCAAAAGATATGCTCTCGTTTTCCTCTATCGCTCCACCCTCTCCATTTTCTTGAAGAGGATCTTGTATGAGTTGGCTTTGCTCTTCTGGCGTTAATATTTCTTCATCCATTGTGCTAACCTTCTTTCTTCAATAATGCTTGCTTCTCAAATAATGCTTGTAATGCCGGCTTCTCAGGCAATGCTTCTAAAAACAATGCCCTTCTTCTTAAAACAATAAGGTGTGCCTCTGCCTTTCCCTATCGCTTCACTCTCTCCACTTGTCTTTCAAAAAAAACCCGCATGCGTTTGTCCTGCTCATCTTCCAGCCACAATGCTCCCCCTCACCAACTTCAACGCCTCTTCATCGCCTCAAAACAACACCTTCTCATCTTCCAGCCACAATGCCCCCTCATTCCTCAGACACAAACGCCCCCCTCATCCAGTATCCTCATCCACGGTACCAGCTCTTGCCTCACACGCATACCCCTACTAAACAGCCTCTCCCAGGCAATAAGCCTTCCTCCCTTTAAAACAACAACTCCTCATCTTCCAGCCACAAACGCCTCCTCGTTCCTCAGCCACAAACGCCTCCTCGTTCCTCAGACACAACGCTTCCTTACCCAGTGTGCCCTTCCCCCTTTAAAGGCAACACCTTTCTCCTCAACAAAACCCCACCCCATCACCCATAAGGAGCAATGAAGACACATTTCTTACCCATTAGGAAGTTTGTTGGGCATTTTGCGCCATACGCAAAAGAGCTTGGATCGCTTGCTTTGTCTCTTGTGCACTCCCATCTTGTGTCCCAACTTGTTGGTCACTTTGCAATTGCCCCTGCTGCTGCCCAGCTTTTGTAGCAATTTTGTGAATGAGCGATGCCGGCAAAGGTGAATAGCGTAACAAATCGAGCATAATATCTGGTGTTGCAAAATTTTGCATCAAAGGAAGCAACTGCGTAATCACAGCAAAGGTACGCTCTTTTTCATTAGGGCTTGTTGGAGCATCATCCACCACAATATCATATTCCAAACTTGTAATATCTTCGCGTGTCAGCGGAACATACTGAGCATTTTCTTCCCCAGCAATGCGCACCAATCGCCCATCAGAGAGATAATTTTGAATAAGATAAAGAATAATTTTTCCCTGTCGCTGTCGATAGCGTCGCAAACCATCAAAGAAGGATGCCAACAAATTAAGCGATGATTGGCGGCGTTGTTCTTCAAGAACGCCCGGTTGGTTTACCGCACGTGTTCCAACAAATTCAGCAGACAATCCTGTAACTTGAGAAATAGCCCCCTTTGCTTCATTAAAAAGCTGGAAAAAGCCGTTGGGGAATTGCCCAGCAGGTTTTGGCTGTATTCTTCCACCAGCCAAAGCACCACTCTTAAGCCATGTAATACTATCAGCCCTTGCCCAGCTTTCCATAGCCTGGCGATCATCATCAAAAGCATCTCGTTCAGCCATCACCCCACCTTTGGATTGGCTATTGAGCAAATGCATCACTTGACTAAAATACTTATTAGCCCACCGTTGTGGATCTTTTGCAGGTTTCACAACCCCGTAAAAATGTCGACTGAATTTATCAAAATAGCCCGTAATGCACTCCCACCCCAATTGATTAGATGGCACCAATGGCTTATCAGGTGCTTCAAGTAATCTTTTGCCCAAAAAAGCACGTTTAACAACTTTTCTTGTCAATCTTGTTGCTTGAATATGCGGATTATTTTTACGCAAAAATTGAAAATCTTCCTCAGAATAATCAATATATTGCCCAGTTTCTAAGTTGAGAACTTTATAATAAACCTCACGTTCAAACCACCGGCATTCAGCCAGTGTCACCATTGTGCGCTCATGATAGCTAAATTCATCGTCGATTGTATCTCCATAACTTTGTGCACCACTTCTACCTGAGCGTGTTGAAACAAGGTGGTGTGCCCAATCGGCATGCAGATCACTCCAATGAACATCGGGAAACATTTCTTGCGCAATCTCTAAAGGCTTCTCATCAATATACCATAAACGCTGCGCATCAATAAGATTAGGCTTAACAGCACTTGCATCCCATACCATTTTCATAGGATCCAAGCGCGCAATTACAGGCTTTCCATTAGGGTCATCTTCATAATCAAGCCGCGTATCAGTCCAACCCATTCCACAAATAATGGCATCTTGAAAAGCGTCAGAATCTTCATATTCCCCATCAGCCTCATCACGAAACCATTCAGCCGCTCCCGTTAAGATCTGATTGGCCAGAGCTGCTCCTGGTTGCCGAGGAATGAATTGAACTTGCCGTTTATTGTTGCGCTCAGCCCCAATTACAGCATTCACCAAAGGAGCAATGCGGTTAAAAGTCATCACAGGTCTATTGTGTTCTCGCAATATAGCAAGATCTTGCTCATTCCATTGGCGCCCATTATAAAAGTCATAATCTTCCTGAGCGTTTTTTCGCCACTGTTCGACATGGGCAATATCTTCCTGATACCAGGCAACAAGCTTTTTAAACAGTGCCTGATGTTGAAGCGTCTCGATCGGATCGATGAAAGATGTCTGTTGGTCCATTAAAAAATCACCCATAATGTTAAAAACCCATCCACGATGGTAAATTCACTTACAATGTGCAAAACCTCGCACAAACCTTATCCCCTCACAAACTCAATCCTCGTCTTCACGATTTTTCCCCTTCGTGGTCTTCACTCCCCTAATATCGCTCAAAACGCCCATGTGCTTCAAAACAGCTACAAGCTTAAAAAGCCACCCAATACACCCACGAACCTTCATATCCTTAATTCCTCTCATATGCTCAAATCCTTCTCCCAGCCTCAATTCCCCTCACAGTCTCAAACTCTTCTCCCAACCTCAACCCTTCTCCCGGCCTCAATTTCCCACGAGCTCAAATCCCACCTACTCTTCACACGAGTTTCCCCCTCACAACCTCAAATCTCACCTTCACGCTTACTCCCCTCGCGGCCATTCTCATCCCTCTCACAAGCTTTCACCCCTCTCATACGCTTCACCCCCCCATGAAACCCCTCAAGCCACCCAATACATCCACAAACCCCCTCATATCCCCAATTCCTCTCACAGCCTCAATTCCCCTCACAACCTCAACCCTTCTCCCGGCCTCAATTTCCCACAAGCTCAAATCCCGCCTACTCTTCCACACGGGTTTCTCCCCCACGAGCTCAAATCCTCACCTTCACGCTTACTCCCCTCGCGGCCATTCTCATCCCTCTCACAAGCTTTCACCCCTCATACGCTTCAAACCCCCATGAAACCTCACAAACCACCATGGTATTTCAAAGCATCTATGCGCTCAAAAAGCCATCCACGAAGTTGAAGAACTCTGAGAAGAACGATAAACATTTTTTCGCGGCTGGATATTGGGCTGTTCATAAGCAACACACATCAACCCAAAACTATCAGCCCCATGGCTTGCCCAATCATGTTCAGCTCCCAAACCAATATTACGCTGTTCGTCGCGCTTTTCATGGTACCACGCAAGTGCTTTTCGTCCTGCTGTTGTCGTATCACGATTAAACCATATAGCTGGAAATAAACGCCTCACAGCTTCAATACGCATTTTGACAGCACCCACTCCTTGGTTTGGAATAATTTTGGTCTGAAAACCAGCGTGTTGGAGAGCACTTTCAAAACTAACATTACAAACACGATCTTTTGTCGCCCCATCATGGGGCAAAACCATTAAAGCCTTGTCATATCCCCTTTGGCACATCCATCCAATATGTTCAGATAAAGGTTGCCCTTGTGCTTCATAATAATCGAGAACACGGATCTCGCGCCCAATAAATTGCGCAACCCACAAAGCCGTCGCATCAGCCTTTGCTCCCGTTCCACCAATATCCCAAAAGATCTTAATCTGAATGAGCGGGTCACGCGGCACATGAGTAATGCGTCCTTCCTGCTCAGCCTCAAGCAATAATTTTTGATAATATGCCCCTTGCACAGCCTGTAAATATTCTCCTTCCCAAATATGATTGTACTGCTCAGGCCTTTGTGTAAAATCAGCTTCCCTAGCACGATTGAGCCTATCAGGAAATTGAGGATTATCCCTCCAATTGATTTCAACTCCCTTGATATGGGGGTCCTTCACAGCACGAAATCGCTTTTCAACAGGGGCATTCTCGCGTAAAGGGTTCCACGTAACCCATAATTCACAATGCCAATTTTCCCCTTCTTCCCGCAAAGTTGGAATCAATGTTTGCCAAGCAGTCTCAGTAACAGGCTCAGCCTCATCAACCCAACAAAGCAGAATGCGCCCCATTGATTTAATGCTTGCAATATTGCGATCCAAACCAGCAAATGCATAAATAATACGTCCATCTTTTGATCTAACGTATTTATCACCAATCTCATAATAGTCTCTCAAGAAACTGTAAGATTCAATAGCGCGTTTAATTTCCTCTAGCGAACTTTCATTCAGCGAATTTTGGAACTGTCTTGCACATAAAATAATACCTCTCTCCCCTGCCTTTCCATGCCGATACCCAACCACAGCCGACATCAGGGCAAAAGAGCGTGTTTTACCAGATCCACGTCCTCCCCAAGCAGCACGCACATCAGCCTGACCAGAAAAAACAGGAATCAATTTCGGAATAAGAGCAATTTGAACAGTCGTCATTACGAGATATCATTGTAACATTATGAGAATAAGCCAACCCCACAGTAGATTAAGCACAATACCATCCATCCCCTCACCAACTTACAGCAACACTTCCCCCATCATGGTGAGCGTCCTCACCACACGGGGATCTCTCCTCACCACACAAACCTTTCCACCGCACAGACCTGCATCAGCCACACCAGAGCCCCCTCATCACGTGGCCTTCCTCACTATGCCATACAGCCCCTTTCTACTGCATGCAGTCCTCTCCACTGCACGCATGCTTCCTCCAACACCACACACAACCCCTCACCAACTTACAGCAACACTTCCCCCATCATGGTGAGCGTCCTCACCACACGGGGGGTCTCTCCTCACCACACAAACCTTTCCACCGCACAAACCTTCATCAGCCACACCAGAGCCTTTTTGCCACACAAGCTCTCTAGCTATCACACAGCCCCCTCACCACATGGCCTTCCTCACTATGCCATACAGCCCCTCTCCACTGCACGCACGCTTCCTCCAACACCACACACAATCCCTCAACAACTACACAAAACTCCCCCCGCCACACATAGCCTTCTTCACTAAAGTTTCTCACCATCCCAACCAGCCAAACTGGCTGCACCGAAAAATCACTGCCCAACTATCAACAAGAGTCCACATAAAAAAACAGAACTCAGTGCTAAAATGCACGAGAAATTGAACACAAACCCACAGCCAACAAAAATACCCACAACCAACAGAGCAAAATTTTTAGAATGTCATACATCAAAAACAGATGTCTTACGATCATCCGTTACTGCAGCTTTAGGAGTCACCGGCACAATTTCAACACGCGACACTGTCTTAACATCACTACCTCCTTCCCCACTTACTTGCAAAGGCAAAACCTTTGCTAAAAGCGAGAAAAAAGACACTGGATTATTAATCGCATGATATTCAAGATAAGACACCAAGCCATCACGGCCATAGTGATCTCCTGCTTGCGTAGCAGCCGCCAAAAGAGCATCTTTGAGTAATTTTGTGTTTTTATTCAATGAGCCTTTAGGCCGCCCTCTTCCACGCACAGGAACAGACTGTTCTTTCGTCACATTAACATTCCTTTATCGGCTATAAATAAATTTATCGCAGCCCCTCATAAACCTTAACACAAAGCCACTCATTCACCTGTTTTATGTAAAAAAGCTCGAAACTAAACACCAATCAAAAATCAGTAAACGTTCTAATGTCTCCAAACAAGAAGAACTCCATAACCTCTAACAATAAGAACTTCCCACAATAAAGAATGGGCACCACCCAATCACAAAAAAGCCCCTCTCTTTCATGCTGCCAAACACATCGTATCAACCACACGCGCCACTAATAACAATACGATTTCCCCACAAAGAAATAACCGCGCATGAAAAAGTAAAAAAATCTCCCCTCTCAAAGCATCTTACGTCCAAAGACCTGTAAAACCACCTCAGTCACTCCTCCTCATCAATCCCACCACGACAATAATCTCCCCCATAAATCCACACAAGATACACTTAAATGACAAGCAAACAACACCCCATCAGGGCGCAAAACCATCAACCCATCACAAGAAAGCTTGAGAAAACTGTAATCTCAATCACACATAAAACCGTGAGCAAAACCCCACTCAAATAACAAGCAAACAACACTCCCATCAGGGCGCAAAACTATCAACCCATCACAAGAAAGCTTGAGAAAACTGTAATCTCAATCACACATAAAACCGTGAGCAAAACCCCACTTAAATGACAAGCAAACAACACTCCCATCAGGGCGCAAAACTATCAACCCATCACAAGAAAGCTTGAGAAAACCGTAAGCTCAATCACACATAAAACCGTGAGCAAAACCCCACTTAAATAACAAGCAAAAAGCACTCCCATCAGGGCGCAAAACTATCAACACATCATAGAAAAGCTTGAGAAAACCGTAAGCTCAATCACACATAAAACCGTGAGCAAAACCCCACTCAAATAACAAGAAAAGCGCAAAACCTAATCAAAAAATGACACGCAAATTATAAAAACACGATAAATCTGAAATAAGCGAGAAAAGCTCTAAACACACCACGCACAAAACACAAGGCACAAACCCCAGACATAAGCCACTAAAACCTCTCTGGCCCGCCTACGCCCCAAACACCTTCAAAAAGCTCTTAACTTATTTAAAAAAGCTCTCACTTTAAAAACTCTCACCCAAGTAACAAGCAATTGCAAGCAACTTCTCCCTCACAATTCACCCCTCAGCCCCTTCTCACAAGAAAGGCACAAAACTTACCTCCTCCCCTCCATCGTCAACACCCCTATATCGCCGGTAGTTTCCACACTCGCGATAACTCTTACATTATCAACATTTCACCGACATTTGTTTACTGATTCACCGTGTTCACTTGTTCAACCGACAGACATTTGTCATAAATCATCATGTCTTATGAAATCTCGCCTATAATAGGGCACCACAATCACACCACACAACACCCCTGCGCGGCAGATAACACAGCAGATACATCCCCACGAAAACCTATTTTCAAACACTTATGGATGAGAGATACAATTATGATTATGCTATAATAATATCAGTTTACGTTCACCTTGTCAACTCTTATTAACTTTTTCTCTTTTGATTCTAAACACTTGTGGGCTAACCCGTAATAGGGGAAAAAGCCAAACGATCACCAGTTTTTGTAATAGCAACTGTTGTTTCATCACCAATAACCCCAAGCAAAATATCTTCAGCCAAAGGATCTTGAATTTCCTTTTGAATAATGCGCTTTAAAGGCCGTGCCCCATAAAGCGGGTCATAACCCTTATTTGCTAAAAATTCTTTTGCTTCTTGCTCGATCTGGACTGTAATTTTGCGCTCACCAAGCAAATTTTGCAAATGTTTGATCTGAATATCAACGATCGCTTCCATATCTTTACGTTGCAATCGCTCAAAGAGAATAATCTCATCAACTCGGTTTAAAAACTCAGGCCGAAACGCTGCTTTAACAATACGCATAACATCATCTCTAGCCGCATCAGTTGTTTGTCCTTCAGGTAGAGCCGTTAAAATATCAGCCCCAAGGTTAGAAGTCATAATGAGCAAAGTATTACGAAAATCAACTGTGCGCCCTTGGCTATCGGTTAAACGCCCTTCATCAAGCACTTGCAATAAGAGATTAAAAATATCAGGATGCGCTTTTTCAATTTCATCAAAAAGAATAACCTGATAAGGTCTGCGTCTTACAGCTTCTGTCAATACACCGCCTTCTTCATATCCAACATATCCAGGGGGCGCACCAATCAGCCGTGCACCGGCATGTTTTTCCATATATTCAGACATATCAATGCGCAGCATTGCATTAGAGTCTTGGAATAAAAAAGCCGCAAGTGCTTTTGTTAATTCGGTTTTTCCAACACCCGTTGGCCCTAAGAACATGAAAGACCCAATAGGCCGGTTGGGATCTTGCAATCCAGCACGGGCACGGCGCACAGCACGGGCCACAGCCTGAACAGCATCTTTTTGCCCCACAACACGTTGGCCGATCTCATCTTCCATACGTAACAATCGCTCACGTTCTGCCTCAAGCATCCGATCAACAGGAACCCCCGTCCAGCGTGAAACAATCTGTGCCACATGTTCAGCCATCACAATTTCTTCAATCAAATTGTTGCGTTGCTCATCATTTTCAGCAGCACTTAGTTGCTTTTCAAGATCAGGAATCACACTATAGGCCAATTCCCCAGCTTGTTGAAATTGCCCATTGCGCTGTGCAATAGCCAAAGCATTTCGCGCCTCTTCAAGCCTTTTTTTCAAATCAGCAGCATGCCCCAATTTTTGCTTTTCAGCCTGCCAAGCCCGCGTCATTTCAAAAGACTGTTTTTCTAATGTATCAAGCTCAGCTTGCACCGTTTGCAAACGCTCTTTTGCCGTAAGGTCAACTTCCGTTTTCAAAGCTTCTCGCTCAATCTTTAACTGCAAAATTCGCCGATCAATATGATCAAGCTCTTCTGGCTTGGAATCAACCTGCATACGCAACCGCGCCGCAGCCTCATCAATAAGGTCAATCGCCTTATCAGGCAGGAAACGATCCGTAATATACCGGTTTGAAAGGCGTGCAGCAGCAATCAAAGCACTATCAGCCAAGCGCACTTTGTGGTGTTGTTCGTATTTTTCTTTAATCCCACGTAAAATAGAAATCGTATCATCAAGTGTGGGCTCAGGCACAAAAACAGGCTGAAAACGGCGTGCTAAAGCCGCATCCTTTTCCACATATTTGCGATACTCCTCAAGCGTAGTCGCCCCAATACAGTGGAGCTCCCCCCGGGCTAAAGCAGGCTTAAGCAAATTAGAAGCATCCATAGGTCCGTCAGATTTCCCAGCACCAACAAGATTATGCAATTCATCAATAAACAAAATAATCTGCCCATTTTCAGCTTGCACATCTGCTAAAACGGCTTTTAAACGTTCTTCAAATTCACCGCGATATTTTGCCCCCGCAATCAGTGCCCCCATATCAAGCGCATAAAGATGTTTATCACGCAACGTTTCAGGACATCCCCATTAACAATACGCAGTGCCAAACCTTCAACAATTGCAGTTTTTCCAACACCAGGCTCCCCAATCAAAACAGGGTTATTTTTAGTCCGGCGTGATAAAACCTGAATAGCCCGGCGAATTTCTTCTTCCCGACCAATAACAGGGTCAAGTTTCCCTTCGCGTGCATCTTTTGTCAAATCGCGCGCATATTTTTCCAAGGCATCATACTGGCTTTCAGCATGCGCACTTGTCGCCGTTTTTCCTTTTCGCATCGCATTAATCGCTTGGTTAAGAGCCTGTGGTGTCACCCCTGCGTTGGATAAAATATCGGCAGTTTTAGCCGCTTTCTCCATAACAAGCGCTTGCAATACACGCTCCACAGTCACAAACTGATCCCCGGCTTTTTGCGCCAAATCCTCAGCCATTTTTAAGACTTTCGCCAAAGGCTGCGACATATAGAGCTGGCCATTTCCACCCTGCACTTTAGGCAAAGCATTAAGCGCATCTTCAAGCGCATCTTTAAGCGCGGCCAAATTACCCCCAGCTTTTTGGATCAAAGAAATAGCCAAACCTTGACTATCCTCCAACAGTGCTTTCAACAAATGCTCAGGCATAAATTGCTGATGATCACAAGCAAGAGCACTACCTTGTGCTGTTTGTAGAAACATCTGCAGCTGTTCGCTATATTTGTCCACGTTCATTGTTTTTCCCTCTCTTGCACTCTCACATGCCTATCCCTAAAAACACCACTTAAAGAACTCTCTTTCAGTCCACACTCCAATTGTTCATACATACAATGACACTAAGCAATCACCCACTGTAACAAATGAACACACTGTAACCAAATTATCACACCTTAAAATATGGGTTCTCACAATAATCATGGCAAGAGGGAAATGTGCCAATCATGGCAAAAGGCGGGCAAATAACAAGTATAACAAAAAGAGAATAAGAAATAGCATTATTGAAAAACATGATAACACGCATAAGAAGCGCACTTTTTCTTAAGTGTTCTTTCTTTTTATATTTTTTATTCCCACACGCTTCTTTTATTCCAGCATACTTCTTTTAATCTACTCCATTTTTATTTTATTCAATTTTTACTCTATTCCACTCTATTCTCATTCTATTCCACTTTATTCCACTTTCACGCCACTCTATTTCATTCAACATTTCATTTAACTCCATCACTTTCACTTAATTCCGCTACAGTCGCTATAGTGATGTATATACTCCTCCATTAACAACTTCTTCATTAACAATTAACCGTGTAATTTTTGCCAATCTTTTATTCTTTTTCATCTATTCTTCTTCATCTGTATTGTGCGGCGGTGGCGGTAAAATATAAGCACCTGAAAGCCACCGATTTAAATCAATTGCCCGGCATCGTGAAGAACAGAAAGGATAAGAATCCTGCTGTGACATTTTCCCGCATTCTGGACAAGGGCGCAATGGGCGCCGTGGTGTTGATTGTTCCTGCATCACTTCTCCTTTTTATAAATTTCGCTTCTCCTTATACATCATCCTCCTTCTTTTCACCTCCTCAAATTCATCCTCTCCAATCAAAACCCACAAGCACACACTCATACCACCCTCACACTCCACATCTCTCTTCTCCCTGCTTAAACCTACCCCACACATCATTCTCCCGCTTCCTCTTCCAAAGCCACCAGCACGTACACCACACTTCTCTAGCTCCCACCCCCTTCATCCACAAACCCTCCTTACAACTTTGCCCCCAGCTCTCTCTCACTCACACTTTCCACCACCCCAAGCACCCCCCCGCATCATTCCCCTTTCAAACCTACCTCTCAAACCAAAGCCCCCGGCATCCCCCCAGCACTCTCCCACCCTCACTGCCACTACCCCACACAAGGACTCAACGCTTCTCTCTCAACACTCCCTTCACCCTACAGTGCCTCCTCTTCTCACATTGTCCACCACCCCCAACCCCTCTTCATCCACAGATCCTCCCCTCGCAGATCCCCTTCTCATCCAAAAACCCTTCCTACAACCCGCCCCAGCACTCTCCCTCTCGCACATCAATCTGCCTTCAAATCTACCTCTCAAATCAAAGCCCCCAGCATCCCCTCAGCATTCATTCCTCCACACTGGTGTAACTCACCCACTCTACAGAGCACACCCCTCTTCACAACTTTGTCCCCAGCTCTCCCCCACTCCTATTATCCCACGCAAGCACTCAAAACTTCTTTCACAAATACTCTCTTCACCCTACAGTGCCTCCTTTTCTCACATTGTCCACCACCCCCAACTCCTCTTCATCCACAAACCCTCCCCTCGCAGATCCCCTTCTCATCCACAAACCCTTCCTACAACCCGCCCCAGCACTCTCCCCCTAGATCAACCATCTCAAACCAAAGCCCCCGATTCTCCCCAGTATTCCCCACACACTGATACAACCACCCCCCTTCTCATCCACAGATCCTCCCTACAACCTTTCCCTCAGCACTTTCCCACCCGCACTACCACTGCCTCACACAAAACGCACCCTTTCCTTCCTCATCCCCAACTCTCTCTCGCCCCTTCCTCCAACACCCTTCCACAATACAACGAACCCAACCCTCATCACCCAGCATTCACGGCACACCATTCCCCTTCTCATCCACAAACCCTTCCTACAACCCGCCCCAGCACTCTCCCTCTCGCACATCAATCTGCCTTCAAACCTACCTCTCAAATCAAAGCCCCCAGTATCCCCCAGCACTCTCCCACCCTCACTGCCACTACCCCATACAAGCGCTCAACGCTTCTCCCTCAAACACTCCCTTCACCCTAAACGCCTCTTCTTCTCACACTTTCCACCACCCCCAACCCCTTCTCATCCACAAACCCTCCCTACAACCTTGCCCTCAGCACTTTCCCACCCGCACATCAATCTGCCTTCAAACCTACCTCTCAAACCAAAGCCCCGGCATCCCCCCAGCATTTCTCCACACTGATGCAACTAACCCACTCCACAGAGCACACACCTCCCTTTTCCCTTTATTCCCACACATCACCTCCCTTTCGTGCACCACTCCCCACCACACAATACCTTCTTACCCCACACTACCACCCTTCTTTATGCTATCTAAGCAGCACCTTAGCCTCCTCATTTTTAAAGTATATTTTAAGCCCACTTGGAGAGAACAGGGTAATGATAAGATGTTAAGAGATCCATTGTTTGAGCCAATGGCAAACCAACCACATTGGAATAAGAACCAGAAATATTGGTAACAAAAGCCCCAGCTTTGCCTTGAATAGCATAACCACCAGCTTTTCCTTCCCATTCCTGGCAAGCTAGATAAGCCTCAATCATTGAAGGGGTCAAACATCGAAAACGAACACAACTTTTGACCAATTGAACAGTTTTCCTCCCACATTCGTTCACAACACAAACAGCACTATATACATTGTGAGAACGCCCAGACAGAAAGCTCAAATATTCATAAGCTTCCTCTTTTCCACCAGGTTTAGGAAGAATAACACGCCCAACAGCAACAACAGTATCGGCAGCCAAAATCAGACATTTTTCCGATAACACAGCATGTTCGCTAACATGATCAGAACATAACATGCTTTCATAAGCTTTGAGCGCTTTTTCACATGCCAAGCGTTTAGCCAGATGAGCGGGATGCTCTTTTGGTTTTGGCGTTTCATCGATCACAGCCGCATAAACCCGGCTTGGATTAACACCAATTTGCGCCAAAAGTTCTAAACGACGTGGAGAAGCAGAAGCAAGTACCAAATCGATTTCCATAGCGAAAACCCCTTTGAGATTGCGTTAAAACGCATCACCTGACTTTACTTTGACACTCTTTCCCCTGCAAAAGGAATCTCTTAGAACCACCAGACCTTTTTAGCAACCATCAAACTTTATTGTGTGAACTTTATGCCACACCCCACTTTGCTTACGACCCGCTTTTCCCCCACAAACAACTTGGAATTTTTTTAAACACATGCACCAAATCGTTTTAAAGTTTCTGCATTTTTGAAGAACTCTATGAACTTTTATTGAAGCAATTGGAAAAGTTTTGAGAAAGTAGCCCCTGCATCCCTTTATTTATAGCGATACGTAATACGTCCCTTTGTCAAATCATAAGGGGTCATTTCAACCATAATTTTATCACCAGCCAACACACGAATACGGTTTTTACGCATTCTTCCAGCGGTATGAGCAATAATTTCATGATCATTTTCTAGTTTCACGCGAAACATTGCATTAGGCAAGAGCTCGGTTACAATACCAGAAAACTCCAAAACTTCTTCTTTGGACATAAATAAAAGGCTTTCTTTATAATGAATTGATTGGATTTTATTTTACTGACTTTATTTTTATTTTACTGATTTTATAACGCAAATTTAATGTAAATTTATTGATTGCTTATACATCGCAAATTATTGGACGATACTCATATCGTATTTTTACGGTTTTGTGAACAGGGATTTAACATTTTCCTTTGCATTTATTAACAATCATGATCAAAACAGTGTTGATTTAGGGTTTTCTTGCCTGTTTTAATTTAAGAGTTTTGATCTTAAAAATCCTATTTTCATCGCTCTCTCCCGCCTCTTTCCAACATCCCCCTATCGCACATCACTCTGCCTTCAGATCCACCCTTGCAAACCCACCCCCTCCAACCAAAGCCTCCCAGCATACACTCAACGCCCAGCACCTCTCTCCCAAACATCCCTATCACCCCTCCAGATCCATCCTCTAAAACCAAGCTCTCGGCATCTTCTCCCCAGCATCCCCCTCCAACTAACACACCCAACCTTTCCCACAAAGCACGCCCTTTCTCTCCTCATCACTCAGCACCCCCCTCACACATCACTCTGCCTCCTCATATCCCATAAGCACTCTCCATAACCTTGCCCCCAGCACTTTCCCACTCGCACTACCCCACACAGCACCCAACATTTCTCTCCCAAACATCCCTATCACCCCTCCAGATCCATCCTCTCAAACCAAGCTCTCGGCATCTTCATCCCCAGCATCCCCCTTCAACTAACACACCCAACCTTTCCCACAAAGCACACCCTTTCCCTCTTCATCACCCAACTCTCTCCCACCTCTTTCTCCAACACTCTTCCACAACACAACAAACCCAGCCTCTCATCACTCAGCACCCCCTCTCACACATCACTCTACCTCCTCATATCCCAGACCTCTCCACAACCTTGCCCTCAGCACTCTCCCCCTCCACAAATGTATCCAACCTTCCCCACACAGCGCCCACAACTCATACCCTCTAACAAAAGTCCCCGGCATATCCCCCAGCATTTCTCTACACCAACGCATCTCCTTAAACTCACCCCAAAAACACCCCCACACTCCCATCACACACCGTGCATACTGCCATCACCCAATAACCTTACCCCATTATCTCTATTTGCCTCTCACAAAGTACAATTTGAGATGAGTCAATTAAAGAAAAACAGTTGACGCTTATTACTCGACTCTGCAAAAAATTACTTTGATCGTGCAAAAATTAACTTTGCAAAAAAATGGAAAACTTTTAGAATAGCAACCTTTTAAAAAGCAAGAAAGTGGATCTTTCAAGCAAGCAAGAAAGCAGGTCCCTTTGACAACACATAAAGTCTGGCAACAAAAAAGGATGTGGAATGGCCAAACACACATTTGACGTCGCGATTGTAATGGGCAGCCAATCAGATTGGCAAACAATGCGCCACAGCGCGGATATTTTAACACAGCTTGGCATTTCTCATGTCTCACAGATCATTTCCGCCCACCGCACCCCTGATCGGCTTTATCATTTTGCAAAAGGGGCAAAAGCAGCAGGCTTTAAAGTTTTGATAGCAGGCGCTGGGGGGGCAGCACATCTTCCCGGCATGCTTGCAGCCTTAACCCCATTGCCTGTTTTTGGCGTTCCTGTGCAATCACGCATCTTATCGGGTCAAGATTCTTTACTTTCCATAGTGCAAATGCCTGCAGGCATACCAGTTGGCACATTGGCAATAGGCAAAGCAGGCGCCATTAACGCAGCGCTTTTGTCAGCAGCAGTAATGGCTGTTTATGATGAAAGCCTTGCTAAGCGCCTTGAAGAATGGCGAAAACAACAAACAGAAAATATTGCTGAATACCCTATGAATGAGGTTTTAGATGCCCCATCCTCCTGAGAGTTTACAACCAGGAAGTATGATTGGTCTGATTGGTGGCGGGCAATTGGCTCGCATGTTAGCGATGGCAGCAGCAGAACTTGGCTATCGCACAGTTGTTCTTTGTCCTGAAGCACATTGCCCAGCAGCGCAAACAGCCAATCATCATATCGTTGCTCCTTATGATGATGAGATAGCGTTAGACCGTCTGATTGAAATGTGTGATGTTGTCACATATGAATTTGAAAATCTTCCTCTCCAAACAGCTCATTATATTGAGAAAGAAAAGCGCCTTTATCCCTCATCTAAAGCTTTGGAAATTGCGCAAGACCGGGTTCTTGAAAAAACCTTTTTAAATGAAAAAGGCATTCTCACAGCTTCATGGTATGCAGTCCATAATCGTGCTTCTTTAGTTTCAGGGCTGTCTGCATTGGGTGGACATGGCATTTTGAAAACAAGACGCTTTGGCTATGATGGCAAAAACCAGGTTGTCCTTCATCACCCTAGTGAACAAGCCATTGATGCAGCTTTAAGCGCCCTTCACTATCAACCCTCGATTTTAGAAGAAATTGTGCCCTTTTCATCGGAAATTTCAGTCGTCTCATCCCGCTCACCCCAGGGAGCTTCTGCCGCCTATGACTGCCCTGAAAATCAGCACAAAAATGGTATTCTTCATAAAACATTTGTTCCATCAAAAGTTTCATATGCCATCCAAGAAGCCGCGCAAGAGGTAAGCTCTATGGTTATGCGCACGCTTGATTATGTTGGTGTCTTGTGCATTGAATTTTTTGTTTTAGCAGATGGCCGTTTTCTTGTGAATGAATTTGCCCCTCGTGTACACAACTCTGGTCATTGGACGCAAAAAGCATGCATAACCTCACAGTTTGAACAGCATATCCGTGCCATTTGTGGCCTTCCTTTAGGTAGCACATACCGCCACAGTAATTGTGAAATGACCAATCTTCTTGGCCATAATTTGGATGACTTCAAACATTTTCTCACACAAGAACGCACATCAGTCCATCTATATGGTAAAAACTCTGTACAACCAGAACGCAAGATGGGTCATGTCATCCAATTAACAGGGCCAGCCACTCCCTCTCCTCATCTTCCATAATCTACCACCCTTCTCCCCCATAAAGCCCCTTCCAAGCACTCCCCTCTCATTTTCCATCCTTTTCCCCTATATCCTTCCCACTCCTTAGCCCCACACCACACCGCAGCCCGCACCCCTTTATCAACCCAGCAAACAATCCTCCCCTCAGCACACCCCGTCCATCACCTGCTCTCAATCTCTCCCTTTACCACTCGCACACCATTCCCCTCCAGATCCACCTTCTCAAACCAAAGCCCTCGACATCTTCTCCAGCATTTCCCCTATACCAATACAACCAGCCTGCTCCCACCAACGCCCTCAAGCCCTCCTCTCCACCACCTACACATCACCCACCTACACAACGCCCCATACCTTCTTCACCCCCACGCTCCATATCCTCTCCCTCCCACACACTCTCTCCCCCGCTCCCCCCCATCCTCTTTCCCTAATATCCTTCCCACTTACACTAACCCAACAGAGCCCCCACCACAAACTCCCCCCACACCACACCGCAGCCCGCACCTCTCTATCAACCTAGCAAACAATCCTTCCCACCAGCACACCCCACCACCACCTACTCTCAATCTCTCCCTTTACCACTCGCACACCATTCCCCTCCAAACCCGCCTTCTCAAACCAAAGCCCTCGACATCTTCTCCAGCATTTCCCCTATACCAATACAACCAGCCTGCTCCCACCACAAACTCCCACACACACTGCAGCCCGCGCCACTCTATCAACCTAGCAAACAATCCTCCCCTCAGCACACCTCAATTCGCTCTCAAGCCCTCTTCTTCCAACACCCCCTTATCTGCACACCATTTCCCCTCCAGATCCACCTTCGTCAAACTAAAGCCCTCGACATCTTCTCCAGCATTTCCCCTATACCAATACAACCAGCATGCTCCCACCAACGCCCTCAAGCACTCCTCTCCACCTACACATCACCCACCTACACAACGCCCCATACCTTCTCCACCCCCACGCTCCATATCCTCCCTCTTACCCGCATCTCTCCCCCCATCTTCTTCCCTAATATCCCTCCCACGCACACTAACCCAACAGAGCACCCACAACTTATCCCCCACACCACATCTGCAGCACGCACCTCTCTATCAACACCCAGCACAAACTTCCCTACCAACGCACCTCACCCACCAGCCTGCTCCCACCAACGCCCTCAAGCACTCCTCTCCACCCACACAACACCCACCTACACACCCCATACCTTCTCCACCCCCACGCTCCATATCCTCCCCCCCTCACTTGTCCCCAAGCTCTCCTTGCCTTCACACCCCACATCAGCCTCCCCTGCTCAACAATACACTCAATACCCTTCCCTTTTTCCTTAATTCTACAGCAAATGCTTAGTTGACAAAACTAAGACACCCTGCTAGAAATTTATCTTTCTTCTTATTCATTAGCGATGAATGGTGTTATCTCTTTGAGAGAAGCGCGGTGTTTTTTTAAAGCGGTGATGAGAGAAACTATATGATGATGCCAAAAGGGTATCATATCATGAGTATGCGTTATAAACGGTGATTATTATGAAAATTAAAAATTCGCTCAAAGCACTCAAAACACGTCACCGCCACAATCGGTTGGTGCGCCGCAAAGGTCGTATTTACATCCTTAATAAAACCAATCCGCGCTTTAGAGCACGTCAAGGTTAATAATGGTGTGGCCTGCTGTTTTTTGCAGGCACTTTGCTTTTTGAAGGCTCTCAAAGCTTTTTCTTATAACATATCTTTTTTGATGACACATTTTTTCCCTCTGTATTTCAAGACTTTGAAAAAACAGATATTTATTTCAGTCTGTGTCAGCACTCTTTTTTTGCTTTCTCACGGTAATGGATATATCCCTCCATTCGCATTCGCCTCATCCACTCCTGTCTCATCCACTCCTGCCTCATCTTCACCCACAACCTCACCCTCCTTGCCAATTATAACTTCACCCCCATCTTCTCTCAGTGCGTCCTCTCTCTCATCATCTCTATCCACTCCACCTCTACCCGCACTATCTCTACTCACTCCATCTCTACTCACTGCGTTTTCACCGCCACCGCCTTCACTTTCGCATTCTTCATTTTCACCTACTCCACTTGTTTCTGCTGCATCTTCCCCATCTTCACCATTTGAAGAACCTTCCCCACAATCGCTCCTACCGTTGGATGATCTCATCCCGGATCAACCGTCAACAACACCTCATGAACCAGATGCGGGCGCAACTCTTTTAGAAGATCAAGAATCGCCACACCACGGCCACGCTCATCAAACCAAACAGCGTAAAGAAAAAGAGATTGTGCGTTTACTGAAAAAATTAAAATACTGTGCCAATGCAAAGGAAGCTAAAACTATAAGTCAGCAAATTCAACGGTTATGGTCGCAATCTGGCAGCGAAACCATTGATCTTTTGATGACATGGGCTGAACAAGGCATTAGCGCAGAAAATTATGGCCTTGCCTTAGATTATCTTGACACAGCAATTGCACTTTCTCCCACCTATGCTGAAGCCTGGAGCAGACGTGCATGGATACACATCCAATTAAGCGACTTCAAACTCGCAATGCTAGACCTTCATCACGCCCTTCAACTTGAACCTCGCAATTATATTGCATTTTTTGAGCTTGGAATCGTCATGGAAGCAACAGAAAGGCCAGACCTTGCCATCAAAGCTTACGAAACAGCTTTAACATTTTACCCACAAATGCAACAAGTCCAAAACCGTATCGACACGCTTTTAAGCAAAGATTTTGATCAAAATATTTGAGCCATTTTAAAAATCATAAAGTAATTTTTTTCTAGTAGAAATCATTAAACTACCTTATAATAAGAGGTGGTGTTCTGCGCTTCTCGATAGGAAATAACATATTCCTGAGACCTTATTGATTCCCAAGGGAGCTGTCCCTGAAAAGGCTCGTGGGCTTTTTCACACGGCACCCACCTAGTAGCCTAGGTCCTCGGAATCAAACTTTTCCATCGGTCGTTGCGGTTCACCATTTTCCTTTCCACTCAGGCTATCTTCTCTCCCCCCCTAGCCATCTTCCTTTCCCTCTAGCTACCTTTCCCCCTCCAGCATTCCTCCACACCAACACATCCATCCTTCCAACCCCCCCAGCACCCCCACCCCCCTAATACCTTTACACCAGCCTCCTATACAACCGGTGTAATCAACTTGGTTTCCACAAACTCTTGGCCCTCTCCCACGCATCTTCACACCTCCACCAACGTAGCTCACCTTCCTCCCCAAAACACTCCCAAATCACCTTTAGAAAAGCACCCCACAACACCCAACATTTCCTTTCCAAACATCCCCTTCACCTTACAACGCCTTCTCCTCACACCACGTACACACTCATCCCTCTCCCCATCACCAACAACTCTCTCCACCTCTCCTCCCAAACATTCTTCCACAACACGAACGAACGCCGTCCCCATTCACCCAGAGCATTCACCGCACACCTCTAGTTTCAACTCCTCATCCACAATGCCCTCCCCACAACCTTGCCCTCACCCCTCCACCAGCATAGCCTATTTTTCTCCCAAAACATTCCCTCAAGCTCTCTTTTCCAAAATCTCCCTCACCCTTGAGAGAAAGTCCCCACATACAGCACACAAAATGCACGCTCTCTCTTCTCCCCTTCACACAACGCACCTCTCCCTTTTTACTCAACACCTTTTCCTCACAAGCCACAAACTCTTGGCCTTCTCTCACACATCTTCACCCCTCCACCAGATTCACCACCTCACACAACACACAATCCTTACGCTTCCCCCACTCGCACCAGCCTCGCACTACACCCACAACCTACACCTTTTCTACCAATGCGAACCTTAATTTCCCCAACTCATCCCTCTCCCCATCACCAACAACTCTCTCCCACCTCTCCTCCCAAACATTCTTCCACAACACGAACGAACGCCGTCCCCATCACCCAGAGCATTCACCGCACACCTCTAGTTTCAACTCCTCACCCACATGCCCTCCCCACAATCTTGCCCTCACCCCTCCACCAGCATAGCCTATTTTTCTCCCAAAACATTCCCTCAAGCTCTCTTTTCCAAAACCTCCCCTTCGCATCAACCTCACCCCACAATCTTGCCCCCCTCCTTGCTCGCACCAGCACCAGCCTCGCCCATCCCCCACAAAACCTCCAACACACCAATGTTAAGCCAACATCCCCTCAGACAAGCACACTTAAACCTCCCCTTAAGAGCCCACACCCTAAGAACCCACACCCACTCTTCCTTTTACACATCTGTCTTCGTAACACCTTCCTTTTACCCAGCCTTTCTTTTATACTGATTGAAATAACCAGCTCGTCCCCACCCAAAACATTTTTCAAATGTGATTGCTTTTTATTGATTGAAGAGATAACAAACTGAACAATGCCCACAACCTCCCAACGTTTGCAATCCATTTCGTCTGAGAGATCACGTTTGCGTGCTCTTGGCATATCGCAGCGTAACGCCCTTTGTGCACATGAGCGCACCGCCTTTTCGCATCGTGCCTGTTCCCACATCGCACATTATCTTGAACAAATGATTGGGGATTGTTCACATACAATTCTTGCCGGCTATTGGCCAATCCACTCAGAAATAGACCCACGCCCTTTGTTCGATTTTGTCTCATCACGTGGTGAGCATGTAGCACTGCCCGCTGTTATTGATGAAACAACAATGGTTTTTCGAACATTTGCATCAACAACACAGCTAGAGCTAATGCGGTTTAACACATTTGGCCCCAGCGAAAACAATGCAGTTGTCGCCCCCACCGTGATCATTGTGCCGCTTTGCGCGTTTGACAACCAGTGCCACCGCCTTGGTTATGGTGCAGGCTACTATGATCGCGCCATTGAGCATCTTCAAAAACATGGGCACCGTGCACACTTATGGGGCTTAAGCTTCTCATGTCAGGAAGTGGAGTCTATCCCTGAAAGAAAGCATGACCTTGTTTTACAGAAAATTTTCACAGAAAAGGGTTTTATAGAACGCTAAATTATGCTTAAAACCCTTATGCGATTTTTATTTTTAGGAGACATTGTGGGGGAAATAGGCTGCTCCACTGTTTGTCACACACTTCCCCAACTCATTGAACATTGGCAACTTGACTGTGTTGTTGTAAATGGTGAAAACGCTTCTCATGACTTTGGCATCACGCAAGATGTATATCAAAACCTCTTAGCAGCAGGCGTTGACGTTGTCACCACAGGCAATCACGCTTTTCACCATAAAGAAACTTTGAAATTTGCCACTTATAGTGAGCGTTTTTTACGTCCTGCCAATTTTATCCAAGGCACCCCTGGTAGAGGCTCTTGTTTCATAACAGCAAAAAATGGAGCGCAAGTTCTCGTCGCCAATGTTTTAGGAGGCGTCTTTATGCCGTGTACCACCGATGACCCATTTGAAGCAGCTGAAAAGATTGTTTCCGCCTGCCCTTTGCGTGAACAGGCAGACGCTATTATCTTTGACTTTCATGCAGAAGCCACAAGTGAAAAGCAATGTTTTGGCCATTTTCTTGACGGTCGCGTTAGCGTCATCGTAGGAACCCATACACATATCCCCACAGCTGATGCACAGATTTTAGAAGGAGGCAGCGCTTATTTATCAGACGCAGGAATGTGCGGAAATTACAATTCCTCTCTTGGTATGGATAAGGAAGAGCCTTTATACCGTTTTCTTTATAAGAAAAAACGGGGTCGTTATGAACCCGCGCAAGGCCCAGTAACACTTTGTGGATTTGCCGTTGAACTCTCAGATCGCACAGGCCTTGCCCAACATGTTTCAGCCATACGCTTAGGCCCCCGTTTAAAGAATGAGGTTCCAGATTTCTGGGAAGCGCTCCCCGAAAATTTTCAGCTGTAAGACCACACTTCTCCCAAGCTCCTCTCTAGCTTCTCCCAACCCTCCTATTCACCTCATCCCCAATTCATCCCTCACCTCTCTCTCCCACACGGCCTTTCAAACCTGCTCCTCTCCCACACTCACGCCCCCTCCTTTCCTGAACTTAAAACCCCTCACTCCCTTTCTCCCCAACTCATGCAACCTCCCACACTCACGCCCCCGCCAGATTCATCCTCAAAACACGCTTCCCCATACCCCGCACTTCTCCCTCGCTCACACGAACCTTGCACTCTGCCCCTGCCCCTTCATACCTTTAAACTTAAACGCCTCCAACACCAACCAATCTTCCCCTCAAAAGCCACCCAACATCCATCCACTCAAACCCCTAGCCAGCTCTCTCCAGCATCCTATTCACCTCATCCCCAATTCATCCCTCACCTCTCTCTCCCACACGGCCTCTTAAACCTGTTCCTCTCCCACACTCACGCCCCCTCCTTTCCTGAACTTAAAACCCCTCACTCCCTCTCTCTCCCACACGGCCTCTCAAACCTGCTCCTCTCCCACACTCATGCCCCCGCCAGATTCATCCTCAAAACACGGTTCCCCATACCCCGCACTTCTTCCTCGCTCGCACGAGCCTTGCACCCTTGCCTTTCATGCTTTTAAAAAATATCCCTCAAAGAGGGGCCCCATTAAAGAAAAAATCCCCTCAAAGAACGCCCTAAAGAGAGCATTACTCAAGCCGTTATACGTTGAATATTGGCCCCACAATTGGACAATTTCTCTTCCAACCGTTCAAACCCACGATCAAGATGATAAACACGGCCTACAATTGTCTCTCCTTGTGCAGCAAGTGCAGCAATAACAAGAGAAACAGAAGCACGTAGATCTGTAGCCATCACTGGTGCCCCTTGCAAATGATTGGTTCCATGAATAATGGCTGTGTTTCCATCAAGCGTAATCTGCGCACCCAACCGTACCAATTCTTGCACATGCATGAACCGATTTTCAAAAACGGTTTCAGTAATCCTCGCACACCCTTGAGCACACACCATCAAGGCCATAAATTGTGCTTGAAGATCGGTTGGGAAAGCAGGAAAAGGGGCAGTTGTAATATCAACTGGCGTAATCTTTGTTTGTGTATGATCGCGGGTAACTTCAAGACCATCTGGTTTGTGTTCAATAGTAAGCCCCGCCTTTTGCAACACTTCAAGCACTTCAATAAGATGATCAGGGTTTGCATGTTTCAACAACACTTGTCCACCGGTCATTGCCACAGCCATTGCATAGGTTCCTGCCTCGATTCGATCAGCAATCACACCAACCCGTGCACCGTGCAATTTTTCAACCCCATGGATTGTAAGGGTTGAGGTCCCTTCCCCGGTGATATTAGCCCCCATCGCTTTGAGTGCTTGAATAAGGTTTGTCACTTCAGGTTCACAAGCTGCATTTTTAAGAACAGTTGTGCCCTGTGCCAGGGTAGCAGCCATCAGCATAATATGCGTTCCCCCAACAGTGATTTTAGGGAATTGATATTGCGCCCCTTTTAATCCCTGGGGTGCTGTGGCATGAACATATCCCTTTTCAATGGTGATCTGTGCGCCTAAACATTTGAGCCCATCGAGAACAAAATCAACCGGCCTTGTTCCAATAGCACATCCCCCAGGCAATGAAACATTTGCTTCCCGGCACCGTGCCAGCAAAGGCCCAATAACCCAAAAGCTTGCACGCATTTTTGTCACAAGTTCATAAGGAGCACGCGTTGATGTGATTGTTTTTGCGGTAAAATGGATTGTTCTTGAATCGGCACAATCTTTATGAACTTTGCGTCCTTCAACAGCATAACCGACACCATGATTATTCAAAATTCGGATCAAAAGCTCAACATCGCTCAAATGAGGAATATTGTCTAAAATCAATGTCTCCTCGGTAAGCAATGCTGCAATCATCAAAGGCAAAGCAGCATTTTTAGCGCCCGAAATAGGAATAACCCCCTGGAGTGTATTTCCTCCAATAATTTTAATCGAATCCATCGTATTTGTACTCTATCCTATTGTTATCTTACTCTACCTTACTGTCTATTCTACTCTACCTTATCCTGTCATATATTCTATCTTTTTGAGATCTCTTTTCACAATAATGTCATTTTTGGGGCAGTGATTCTTTGCTCATGGTTTAGCACTCATTCATTAAAACCACACTGGTGTATGGTGTAAACAATGGCGTCACACTTTTTAAACCACGCGTTCTTTTTCGCAAACTGAAAATTCTTTTGTACACTCTTCTTGCGAGCGTTTTCGACTTTGTTCTTTTCGTCGTCTCAGATTGTCGCGCAATTGCTTTGTCAGCCTTTGCTCACGTTGTTTTTTCTTATCATTTTGGGCATCTTTTGTTTGTGTATTCTGGTTTTGATGTGTCATAGCAATAACTTTTACAACCCTTGCAATAACTCTTATAGCCCTTTAGCTTTCACAAGCTTTTTGCTTTTATAACCTTTTGGAAGAATAATATATTTTAAGTCAAGAATTTCTTTTAAAAAACGTCTACGTCATGCCATAAGAAGCGTTTTCTTGCAAGAAGAGATAAATGCTCTCTTGCCTATTTTATAACAATATGGCACAAGGCAGCGCAAAGACTGACAAGTGCTGCGGTAGCTCAGTGGTAGAGCACTCCCTTGGTAAGGGAGAGGTCGAGAGTTCAATCCTCTCTCGCAGCACCATTCCACCAGCCTCTTTTCTCCCCCACCGGCACAACCCAATCTTCCCACCCCCTCAACCTTTTCTCTACCAACGCAATCTGCCCGCCCACTCCCCTTTCCACACTCTTTCTAAACATCCCCCCCATACCCAATCATCACCCTCAAACGCCACCCAACACCCATCCCCTCAATCTCACCTCTTACACTCAAACCCTCAACCTCTCCCCCTCTCCTCCTTGGCACACTTTTAAGCAACCACCTCCCACTACCGACACAGCTAAACCTTTCCAGATCCACCTTTTAACGCATCTCTCTAGGCCCGTTTCCTCGCACTATTGTGAAGAACCCCCTGTCGGCTTGTTGAATTTTATGCACCATATTTTCCAAAGCATCATTAAAACGATCAATTTCAGCTTCAAGCCTACGAATATAAGGTTCATCGCGATAAGCACGTTTAATTAAAGGCGGCATATCAGGCCAATAAAGCATCAAATCCACCCATTCACGTTGAGCAATCCATAACCCTCCCTGGCATTGTGCCTTATGCTCAACAGGAAATATATTTTGATAAAAATGAGGGATCAAAATTTCAGGTTTTTTCGTTTTAATTTCCAACAAACCATTTTCCCCAATAAAAGCATCGGGCGAAAAACCTTTCTTGCGATCATCAGCTAAAACAAAACCAATACATTCAGGCTCTGTCTGCGTAAACATCCCATATAGCTGGCGCGCACTTGGTTCCAACTGTGTACCACGTCGCATAGATGGTGTTGTCCCCTCTTCTACAGATTTTCCTGTGATTCTTTCTCCAGCAAGTTTCATCATCACACAGTGATATTTCTGTGTTTTTTGTCCATCTCTTTTGCGCGCCATAACCATCTCAAACAAAGAAGCTGTAATCAAACCATTGCGCACCTGGCGCCATTCATCTGTTCCTTGAACACAATCAATAATAATTGGCATTGTCTCTCCATCTCCCTTTCTTTATTCTCTATTCTCTTCCCACACCCCCGGGCCATCCCCCACAGCCACCATCACACTTCACCTAATCCTCCCACCAGCACCACCTTCAAACAACCACCCCACCACCGTGGCAAACCCAACCTGGCTCTCATCTTCCTTCACCACGGCACAGAACACTCACCCCCAAACGCCACCCTCTTTTCACCAACACAATCCACATACCCCTTTCTCCATTCACACCAGCCTCATCCTCCACATCATATGCTCTTTTAAAAACCCCCTCGAAGAGAGCCCTCCCAAACCCACCTCTCACACTAATGCCCCAGCCAGCCATCCTCCCACAGCCACCATCACACTTCACCTAATCCTCCCACCAACACCACCTTCAAACAATCACCCCACCACCGCGGCAAACCCAACCTGGCTCTCATCTTCCTCCACCAATGCACAGGGCCCTCACCCCCAAACGCCACCCTCTTCTCACCAACACAATCCACATACCCCTTTCTCCACTCGCACCAGCCTCAACACCCCACACCATACGCTCTTTTAAAAACCCTCTCGAACAGGACCCTCCCAAACACGGCCCCTTATAAAAACCCCCATACATAAAAATCCCCCCTCTTTATAAGAAAATCTCCCTTAAGAGAGGGGGGTAAAACAATCAACCTATGGCACTACATAAAAATCGTTTTGGGGTGAACGGCAGCTCAAATTATAAGCAACACGCTGAGCAACCTTTCGCGAAATAAAAGGAACTGCCTTGTGTTTTTGTGGTTCAAGCCTAATCGTGTTGCGAAGAGTTCCAGCATAATAAAGAGGAACACCGTGATAAATTGTTTGAAGATAGTTTGCCATAATAATTTACCTCCAATAACGGTCCAAAACATCACACGGGCGCAAGCGATGCTGCTCTTCATAAGACCCATAGACACTATCCTGATACACACGGGTAGCCTTGTCTTCTAAATACTCATGATACACATCACTATCGAGAATAAAGGGATGAAAGTAACCATCTTGCTCATCAAGATCGTGACATTTCATATACACTTCAGCAACTTGCTCACTCACATCATCAGCATGGAGAGTCTTTAAATCGAGCCGTAAAAATCTTTGAACAGCATCACATTGCTCCATAAGGTCCAAAACCTCCTCAAGGTAATCAATAGGCCCAACGTAAACATCATCATCTGCATCCTCACCAAGAATGATGAGGATTTCATCCTCTTTAACGAATGGAATGTCTTTCATAAATTTCTCCCTCAGACAGTTGATAAAGCTAAACTCTGTCTTGACATAGTCAAATATAGCGTTAGTCTTATCTCCTCTATGGGAGATATGTCAATTGTTTTATCCTTAATAGAAGATATTTTTTAATTTTTATGAACATTCTAACAGTGCGCAAAAATTGACTAATTTTCTATCCCATTTTCACATTGTTCTCTATTTGTTCCAAATAGACACAAAGACAAACAAAAGAGCACAATAAATAGGCAAAAACAGATGAGTCAATAAACACAAACAGATTGGGAGAGCTGAAATGAGTGATTTAAAATTGATACAGTATTGGGGAAATCTTGAGCCTGAAAGTCAAAAAGCTGTTATGGTTTTACTTCGTCAGTTGGTCTGCGCAAGAGAGTTAAAATTGCCTGTCGTTCCTCAGGAGAAACCTTTGCAAGAAGATCAATAAATTCCCGATCTTCAGGGGCAGGATTTTCTCCATAAAGAATATAGCTCATACTCACATTAATTGTCTGACACACGTTTGCAAGCGATTCAATCGTGGGGTCTTTCCCTTCAGAAAGAATAGAGTGGAGATAACCAGCTCCTTTTCCTGCTGCAAGGGAAATAGAGCGCTTTGATCGTCCACTTTTTATAAGTGCTTCATTTAATCTATGACGCCAACCATCAATATTCATAAGTCTCACCCTTAGCTGTCTTCAATAAAATACACAGTCTTTCATAAAATTGACTTGCAATATCCTTTAAAGAGGATATAAAATTATAAATAAATTTTATTTAGGGAGTGAATTCTACATTTTATCAAAAAACAATGAAACACCCCAAAAGATACAAACAGCCCACCTCCAAAGCCTGTATGTCTTCTGTATGTATTATTTATCCTTTACAGTTTATGCAACCTCAAATTGCAAACTCCATCCCTTCTAGTAAATACGACTGACTTTCAGATGATTTAAGAGAAATACAAAAATGAATACAACACTCTAACAAATAATAGAACAAAATGAAACAAAACCAAAACAAATCAGAAACATTTTACAAAATCGTAAATTTTGATTGCGCGCATTAAGGAGGAAGCAAAAGGCTGTTTTTAGTTTTTTTCTTCCACAAAAGCCGCCTCAATCAAAACTTTTTAAACAAAAAACGAAACCTTAAAAAAGGCTTATCCCCTCATTTAAGAAAGCTTATCCCCCATGAAACAAGCCGAACAATCTGCATTTCCCAATTATGAATCGTCTACACTTCCTTATGTTTGCTGGTATCAAAATGACTTTTTAGGTGGGGTACGTGGAATGCGTGCGCACGAAATTGGAATTTACACAATTCTTCTTAATGAAATTTATGCAAGGGGCCGTCCTTTAGATTTATCAGAAGAACGTTTAGCACGCCTTTGCGGTTGTGATAAGCGAACTTTTACCAGTGTTTTAGAAATGTTGATTGCAGAAGGCAAGATTTTAAATTTAACCTGTGGATTATGGAATAAGCGATGCGAAAATGTGTTTCGTGAGCGTGCACAATTGCTTGAACAAAAATCTTCTGCAGGTCGCTCTTCGGCACAAAAACGTAAAAAAATCAATGCAAAAATTCAACATCTGCTCAACACATGCCCTACAGATGATGAACTTAACTCAAAAGCTCAGAAGGAAGAAAAAGAAACACCTAACGGTGTTTCACAAAAGAAGGATGTCTATTCTGATACCAAACCCCACTCCACAAAACATCTCCTCACACAATCCCACTCCACAAAGCACCCTGCTGAACATCCCATCAAGCATCCCACCAAGCAGACCGCTTCATGCCCATCCACCACCCCCTCATCCACCACCCACTCATCTATCACCCACTCATCTATCACCCACTCATCCACTGCGCATTCTTCCTCCTCCTCATCATCCATCACCCTCTCATCTTCCACCACCCCCCTCTCATCCACTGGGCTCCTCGCACCAGATCCTGCCACCACATATCCTGAAACACCCCCCCACTCCACAAAGCACCCTGCTGAACATCCCATCAAGCATCCCACCAAGCAGACTGCTCCATGCCCATCCAGCGTGCATTCTTCCACCGCCCTCTCATCATCCACTGAGCACTGCCCTACCGAGCACTCATCCACTGGGCTCCTTGCACCAGATCCTGCCACCACATATCCTGAAACAAACCCCCACTCCACAAAGCACCCTGCTGAACATCCCATCAAGCATCCCACCAAGCAGACTGCTCCATGCCCATCCAGCGTGCATTCTTCCACCGCCCTCTCATCATCCACTGAGCACTGCCCTACCGAGCACTCATCCACTGGGCTCCTTGCACCAGATCCTGCTACCACATATCCTGAAACAAACCCCCACTCCACAAAGCACCCTGCTGAACATTCCACCGAGCATCCCACCGAGCAGACTGCTCCATGCCCATCCAGCGCGCATTCTTCCTCCGCAAAAAGCTTGAAAGGCCACCGCCTTCCTGCCAACTGGGTGGGCGACATTCACGCAGCAATCTCAGAAGGTCTAAGCGAAGAACAAGCCCGCTGGCAAGAAAAGAAATTTCGCGACTATTGGCATGCTAAAAGCGGCAAACAGGCCCTAAAGGTCGACTGGTCAGCCACATGGCGCAATTGGTATCGGCGTGAAATCGAGCGATTAAGAGAAAACCAAGAAAGGCTTTGCGCTTTATCATCTGGTTCAAACACACTGCCTCACAGCACTCAAGAAGATGCCCTTTACCGTAACCTTATCAATTATCAAGCAAAGTAACAAAAACCTAAATCAAAAACCAAAGCCAATACAACCAGACAAACAAAGCAACATAAGAAAACCAATGCAAACATAACTTTAAGCGCCATACAAATACAACACAAACATAAACTTCAAACACAACACAAACACGATATAGACGACTACAAGCAGGGGAACATGAGCACGATTTTTGAAATCAAACAAAAGCTTGCATCTCAAGCAGAATCGGTTGCACAAATGCTTCTCCCACAAGGGAAAAAACGCGGCAATGATTGGATTGTGGGCAGCACACAAGGTGAACCGGGTCAAAGTTTATCGCTTTGTTTAAAGGGCAGCAAAGCAGGTCTGTGGTATGATTTTGCAGAAGGAAGTGGCGGTGACCTTTTAGACCTGTGGTGTGCTGTTAAAGCAATCAGCCTTTCTCAAGCATTAGATGAAGCCCGTTCTTACTTAAATCTTTCACGCCCAAAACCCTTTATGGCCCCGCGTCATTCCTATCGCCTTCCCCCTGTTCCAAAAGGGGGCGAACCCCGCCATGAGGTGAAAAATTATTTACACACAAAACGGCATATCCCCTTGGATATCTTAAAACGTTATCGCATCCAAGAAGATGGAAACCAGATCATTTTTCCATTTTATAAACCCGACGGTACGCTTGCATTGGTAAAAGCGCGCGCTGCACAAGAAGGTGCAAAAGCAAAACCCACAGCTTCTCATTGTGAACCAATTTTATTTGGCTGGCAGGCTCTTTGCCCAACACAGCGCACCCTTGTTATCACCGAAGGAGAAATTGATGCACTTTCATTAGCAGCCTATGGGTACCCAGCCCTATCAGTCCCCTTTGGAGGGGCAAGGGGGTAAACACGCTTGGATTGAAAATGAATTTGATCACCTAGAACCTTTCGAGAAAATTTTCTTAGCAACCGACATGGATAAACCAGGTGAAGAAGCCGCCCTTGAAATTGCCCACAGGCTTGGTCGCCACCGGTGTTATCGTGTCCACTTGCCATGTAAAGATGCCAATGACTGTTTAAAAGCAGGTGTTAAAGCTTCAACCATAAAAGCCGCTTTTTCAAAAGCCCAAAGCTTTGCACCAGAGGGATTAAGACGTGCATCTGATTATCACAACCAGGTGATCGAGCTGTTTTGGCCCACTCCCAAACAGCATCTTGGTTATACACTTCCCTATCCAAAGTTAAATGGCAAATTGTATTTTCGCCCAGCAGAATTAACCCTCTGGAGCGGTGCAAGCGGTGCCGGCAAAAGCCAATTGTTATCAGACTGTATTGTCCATTGGATTGCGCAAAAAAGCCGTCTTTGTTTAGCCTCACTCGAAATGAAGGGGAACAATCGCTTCGCCGTTTAATCAGACAAACAGGGGAGATAACCAACCAACAAAAACCATGATCGAACAAATTCTTCATTTTTAGATGATGGTCTCATTTTGTATGAGCACGTAGGCAAATCAGACATCCAAACCCTGCTTGATGTCTTTGACTATTGCCGTGCAAAATATGGTTGCGATCAATTTATTATCGATAGTTTGATGCGCCTTGGCATCGCTGCAGATGACTACACAGGGCAAGAACAAGCAGTCTATAAAATTGTTGACTGGGCAATTTTAAATGCCGTGCACGTTCACCTTGTCGCCCATGCACGCAAAAGTGGTATAGAGAAAGATATTCCTGGCACTGAAGATATAAAAGGAGCCTCAGAAATTGGAGCCAATGCATTTAATATCATTACAATCTGGCGCAACCGCTCTTTAGAGGATAAAATTCTTTCAGCCCAACGTGCAACAGAAAAAGCTGAACTAGCAGCCCGCCCCGGGGTAATTATGAACATCGCCAAACAACGCTCAGGCGATTTTGAAGGAAAAATCGGCCTTTGGTTTGACCCTAAAACCTACCGCTACCGTTGTTCTTCAACACCCCACCAAGAACCACGCCATTACCTTGAATTCACAGACAAACACCCCTCATCACAACCTTATCCTCATCCCCCCTCACAACCCCATTTTTCATCACAACCCCAAGAGCACACAAACACACAACCCCTACAATCACAAAAGGAAAACACAACCTCCCCTCTCTTACAACCCTGCCCAACAATGCAGCCTTGCCCCACCCCTTAAAGCAACCCACCACCCAACACACGCCACACCTTTAAAACAAATCACCCCTTAAAAACAAAAAAACATCCACAAACAAAACCATCCCCTAAAGAATATTCCTCCGTCCTTAAAAACACTCCACAGCGTAAAAAACACTCACACCATAAAGAGCCCATGTTAACACACCACTTCAGTAATTTTTTCTCACTTAAAACCCCGTTTCCACCCATCCCCATCATTCTTTATTCATTCCCCTCAGTCTCATTCATTCACCCCCGTTTTACTCATGCTCATCACCCTCATTTACCCCCTTATTTTCATTTACCCCCTATCATTTTTACCAACCACCCTCTTATGTTCACTCATCCCCTCCCATTTTCTTAAAACCCCCATCCTTATTTAAAAGACCCTCCCACTTAAAAGACCTTCCCACCCATTCTCATTTAATCCCTTTCATTTTCATTTGAAAATCTTCTGACACATTTTTCATCTTAAAGGAGGAAAGCAATGAAATATCACCACGATAAAAATACCAATGCACTCAAAAAAAACACTGTAAATTATGCACACCCATATACAAAACACCAGCACATTGGCCACCTAAAAACAGAAGAAATGCTTATCGAAACAAGCAATCCTTATTTTCAACCAACCCATCAAGAAAGCCCCAGCAACCCACGCACCATTGTTGCAATGGCCAACGCCCACAGCCGCCCCATTGCCCTTTTATATGCAAAAGGACACATCAGCAAAGCACAATATAAAGCAGCAGAACGTTTTTATTATTATTGGAACATACAACAAGGTAACACACACATGGGCATCGATTACACCCGTCAAAAAGTCGATGGCGGCCATTATTATACAGATACCCTTGAACGCCAAATGGAAGCAACAGATCAATTACAAACGATTAAGATTCAACTGGGTGTTCTTGGCTATCAACTTGTTGAGCAAGTAATCGGCTATAACCAATCAATCAAAGACTTAAGCCCTGTAAAACGCAGGCAAAATTCTCTTGCCGATCATTTGCGCGACTGTCTAGACCTAATGGCAACCTATTGGGGTTATGCGAAAACTTAAATAGCCTTAAATAAACGCATAAAAACTCCCCCACTCCAACCAAAACAGCCCCCTTACTCAACCAAGGAGGCGAAATCCCTACCCCCTATCCCCACTCACTTAAATTGAAAAAACAGCACACGCCCTCGGGCTCCCTAAGCAAACGCGCCCGTTCATTTACCCAAGTAAACATCCATCTCTGGAAGAAATTTGTCTATGGTGCGGGTGGTCGGACTCGAACCGACACTCCTCTCGGAACCAGATTTTGAGTCTGGCGCGTCTACCAGTTCCACCACACCCGCACACTGCAGCTTTTATTACACTGTATTTATCAAGACATAAGGTAAGCTTGTGCCCTTTTCTCTTGCACTATATGAAGAAGTAGAGATTCGTCAACACTGGACTTTCATTTTTTAACTGGACTTTTGTTTTTTTAAGTCTATGCATCATGTTTAACCCATTGAATTGACCTGCTTTAATTTTGAAAGTATGTGCAAAAAACTATAGGGGAAACTATACTATAGGGGCTTTAAAACCATGATGTTAAACAAATTAAAAGCATGGGTTGTATCATTAGCACAGCGTCGCACAGCGCCACATTGGCTTGGGTTTATTGCTTTTTTTGAAAGTTCCTTTTTTCCGGTTCCGGCTGATGTCTTGTGCATTCCAATGGCGCTTGTTCGCCCGCAAAAAGCCTATCACTATGCATTAATTGGCACATTGTGTTCCACTTTAGGCGGGGCATTTGGCTGGATCATAGGTTTTTATGCTTACGACACCATCGCCAAACCAATCTTAGAATTCTACGGTAAATATGAAAGTTTTCAGACATTTCAAAATGGCGCAACACTAAAATTTCTCATAATTTTACTGATCACATCAGGGCTTTTCCATTTTCCACCCATCAAGCTTGTCACGCTTTTATCAGGGTCATGGGCGTACCTCTCTCGCTTTTTATTGTCATCTGTCTCTTAGCGCGTGGGGCTCGTTTTTATCTTTTTGCCTGGTTTATCCGACGTTTTGGTCAAAAAGCGATCGATCTGCTCCTTCGTCACTTTACATGGTTTGTGCCCATTGGTTTGATTCTTCTCTTGTTAGTCTATAACCTCTTAGTTTATAAATTATACTCTGCTTTTTAAAATCATTTCCTCGTCCATTTGAAGGAATTGTTAAAATGAATGCCTCTTTGCCTTGCCAATGCTTTATAAAGAAACATCTTTATCGCAAACAAAGCAATAAAGAGCAAAGTTTGTGGGCCTTTTTTCTAACCCTTTGCCTTGCCGCCACACTGGCTATCGCACTAAGCTTTGAAATTATCGGTGGTTATCTTCCATGCCACTTATGCCTGCTTGAGCGCCTGCCCTATTACGGTGCTCTCCCGCTTTTAATCTTAGCAGGCCTTTTAGCATGGGTTTCTTGCCTGTCTTCTCTGGTACGGTTTTTATTTATATGCGTTTTTGTGCTCATGGCAACAAGCCTTGGGCTTGCAATCTATCATACCGGTGTTGAATATCACTTTTGGCCAGCACCAGCCCACTGCAGCTTAAATACAACAACACTCACAACAGGTGTAGACCAGCTTTTTACTTCACTGGAAAAGCCTCCAGCATCTCCCTCTTGTGCTCAAGCACCAGTGCGCTTTCTTTTTCTGTCATTTGCTGGGTGGAATGTCCTTGCCAGTTTGTTGTTCATGCTCCTTAGTCTGTATGTAGCATCCAAAGGGCTCCTCTCAAATGATGGATGAACAATAAACACCATAAAGCAAAAACCTGTAAAGCTACAGCACCGCCCTCTAACACAAAGCACATCCCCCCTCCAACACGCGCCACCCGTATAACACACCCGCACACGCTTTTTAAGCGCATCCCTTCCCCTACACACCCTAACACCTACAACACAAGGCACACCGCCCACAACCCAAACTGCCATCTTGCAACACAACCCGCCTCATAAATACAACCCGCACCCCCACAGTACAGCTAAACTTTAAGGGCACTTTATACTCAAAATTGACTCTACACTTAAAATTGACTCTACACCCCAAATTAGACCTTACATTTAAGATTGATCTTACACCCAAGATTTGAGTTTTGATATCCAACCCAACGATATCCAAAATTGACTTTTGTTTGATGCCCCCTACATTTTAGAATTATTCTAATAATGAGAGCAACAATGTCAAAGTCCTCCTCCCCCTCTTCACATCATAACACTTTTGACCCCCCTTTATGCCAAGAAATGGTCGCTTATGCTCTCAAATTACAAGAAGAACAAGCAGCACTTTATTTAAAATATGCCAAAGCTCTGCAAGAGCATTGTCCAGAGCAAGCAGCAATCTTTGCCAAAATGGGCACCAAAGAGCTTGAGCATTTTCAAGAATCTCTGCGCACAGCTTGCAATATTCCTGCACCAACCTCAGAGCCTTCATCTGATGAGCCTACTCTTTCAGACATTTCGCGCAATGAAACAAATTTTCAAACAGCACAAGAAGAAGATCAAGCCACCTCATCACAAATGCAAGCATATAAACAAACACTTTTAACGTGGATTCAACCTGGCCTTGCAGGCCTAATGGATGGGTCTGTCTCAACCCTTGCCCCCACTTTTGCAGCAGCCTTTGCAACAGGTGATACTTATCAAACTTTTTTGATAGGTTTTTCTGCTGCAATTGGTGCAGGTCTTTCAATGGGCTTTACTGAAGCAGCCCATGATGATGGAAAATTATCGGGGCGTGGCTCTCCACTTAAAAGAGGCATTGCCAACGGCGTCATGACAATGCTTGGGGGCTAGGCCATGCTCTTCCCTATCTTATTGACAACTTTTACCTTGCAACAACCCTTGCTTGCCTTATCGTATTTTTTGAACTCTGGGCTATTGTCTGGATCCAAAATAAATTTATGGCCACACCTTTCTGGCGCGCTTCTTTCCAAGTTATCGTGGGTGGAGCCTTAGTCCTTGCAACGGGTATCCTAATTGGCAGTATATAAACAATCCCACCTCGCCTCTTCCCACCTCATCCCTCCTCCACTTCGCCTCACCTCATCTCCCCCTCTCTCACCTCATTCCACACTTCTCCCACTTCCCTCTACCGCACCGCCTCATCCCTCCTCCCACTTTATCCTTCCTCCCATCTCATCTCTCTTCACCTTCCTCCACCTCTCTCACCTCCTCCACCTCCCTCTCTACCTCGCCACCTCATCCCCCTGTCCCACTTCATTTCACCTCTTCTCCCAATGCTCATGCACACGAACCAAAAGAGCACCACCCCTTGTGACTTTCCTCCCCCCTCTCTCATGCTCCTTGTACCCCACCGATAAGCCCTTCATCAACATCCCCTCTATCAGCAAATCTACCGGCTTGTCTTGCTTGGAAGCTTTTGTTAAAGTGGCTTGCTGTCATTTATATTTTGGAAACTCCACGTTATGTCTCATCCCTCCTCCACTTCGCCTCACCCTTCCCCTAATGCTCATGCACACAGCCAAAAGAGCACCTCTACCTCTTCTTGTGATTTTTCCTCCACCCCTTCACAAAAGCTTACCCTTTCGGTAGAACGCCTTGCCCACGGGCAAGATTTAGATCTTCCCCAATATGCCACAGCCGGCTCTGCTGGTCTTGATTTGCGGGCAGCATTGGCAGAAAATGAAACAATCGTTTTAACTCCCGGGCAACGTGCCCTCATCCCCACAGGTTTAATTTTCCACCTCTCACCTGGCTATGAAGCACAAATACGTCCACGCTCTGGCTTGGCTTTAAAACATGGCATTACATGCTTAAACACCCCCGGAACGATTGATAGTGACTACCGTGGTGAAGTGAAAGTTCTTCTCATCAATCTAGGGCAAGAAGATTTTTCCATTCAACGTGGAATGCGCATTGCACAAACAGTCATCGCACCTGTTACTCAAGTCGATGTACGTGTCATCAAACCAGATCAGGAAAATACCTCATGTAAAACACATGAAGGAAACCACACACAAGGGCGTGGAACAGGCGGCTTTGGCTCAACAGGGCACAATTAATAATCCCCCGCGGCTCTAATATCTACCCTCCCCCCGCTCCTCTGTAAGGCGCGCCGGGGTTCTTAGCGCTTTTAAAAAGCTATTCTCTTGCCTTAAAACGCAACCTCTTAGTGCACTTTTATAAGAGAATGCCTCTCCCATCACCACGCAAATAACATAAACAACCCCCTCTCCCCTTCTGGAAAACGAAAGCTCTTTTATCTTAAAAAACAGCTCACCCACTATTTTCAAGAGAAAGGCTCTCCTTTTTTCAGGCTCATAAAAAAACTTTATTCATGAGAAAACGTGGTATCAGCTGCAGGCTCTTTGCTACCCCCGCTATCCCCCTCACCATTGTTTCCTCCATTACCCCTATTTCCCCCTTCACCATTGCTGCTCCCATTACTATCCCCCTCACTATTACCACCCCCCTTGTCATTATTATCACCATTACCCCTATTTTCTCCATCACCATTATTTCCCCTATCACCCCTGTTTTCCTCCCTACCATTTCTCCCTTCACCATGGTTTAAAGTCTTGTGCATTCCCACAAGACCAATTTTGGTATATCCAGCTGCTTGCAACTGATCCAGCACATTAACAACGCGGCCATAGTCAATTTCTTCATCTGCTTGAATCAAAATCTTTGTTTCTAAATTTTCTTGAGTTTCTCCAGACAAGATTTCAATAAATTCTCCCTCCTCCACAAGAGTGTCACCAACATAAAAAGAATGATCCTTTTGTAAGGTAATATAAAGAGGCTTATCAGGCTGGGAAACAGGCGTTTTTGTTACAGAAGGCAACTGAACAGAAATAACAGATGTTGCCAAAGGTGCAGCCACCATAAACACAATAAGAAGCACCAAAACAACATCGATAAAAGGCGTTACATTGATCTCACTTTGGACCTGAAAATCATCGCCCTCATATTCATTATGATAGTCTGTTTTCATTGTTTGCGGCTTTTTTGCTGTCTTTGTTGGTCGAGTTCACGGCTCAAAAGCCTTTCAATAGCCGCAGCAATATCTCCTAAATCATTTCGATATCCATTAAGAGCACGCGTTAAACCATTATACATAACAACAGCAGGAATAGCGACAAAAAGCCCTATAGCCGTTGCAAGCAAAGCTTCAGCAATTCCCGGCGCCACAACATCCAAGCGCGTTGTCTGAGTTTGAGCAATCCCAATAAAAGCATTCATAATCCCCCAAACGGTTGCAAAAAGCCCAACAAAAGGCGCAATAGCACCAATGGTTGCAAGAACAGCAGTCCCACAAGCCATGTGTCTTGTAGCCGTCAACACACACCGGGCTAAAAGTAAATGTACCCGCTCTTTCACCCCCTCATTGAAAGCACACAAAGCACTATCGTCATCTTTTCGTTCTCTGGTACCTTGAAACTTAATGAAGACCACCTGCTGAGTAGAAAGATTCACCTCTTTGAGCGTTTCTTCCAAAAAGATTGCACCTGCCCCCAGAAAGACTGAATTTGCTTCTTGCTGATTTTTGAAATCAGAGGTCAAATGCGTGAAAGTTTGAGCATTTAGAACAAACTGCAACGCACGATGTGCTTTGCGTTTTGCCCACGTTATTTCAACAATTTTAGCCAGAGCAATTGTCCAAGATATAAGAGAAGCAAGCATCAACACAACAATCACAGCTTGCACAACCCCATCGGCAGCCATAAACATCGAAAAGGGAGAAAAATCACCCGCCGAAAATAAAGTAAAACTCTTATCTAAAGCCCCTGTTTCAGATTCCATTGTTTCTCACAAATCTCCAAAATGACCCCACCCCTCCTTTTTAAAACGGTTATAAAAAATAAAAGAAGACAAATCAAGTCCAGTTTATAATAAAAAGTGCCATCACTTTTACTCACATACCCCTCATTCACCACCTCACTCACCCTCTCACGCCTCAGCATCCCCCACTCACACCTCTCATGCACACACATACCTCACGTACCCAACCTACCCCACACAGCACATCTTCCCCCCTCTCAAGCACACTCCCAACCCTCCCTCACTTGACTACCACGACCACCTTTCCCCACTCATACTAATCCTACAAATAGCACCCACAGCTCGTACCATCCCTCCAAGCTCGCACACCACACAACAAGCTAGAACCTCCTCTCTCCCAAACACCTCTCTCCCCTCACACATCACTCCTCTTCCCAAGTCTGTCTGCTCATCCCCGCCCTTTCAAACCAACGCCCCAACCATACACTCACACACCCCTCTCTCACCACTTCACGCCTCAGCATCCCCCACTCACACCTCTCATGCACACACATACCTCACGTACCCAACCTACCCCACACCGCACATCTGCCTCCTCTCAAACACACCCCAACCCTCCCCCGCTTGACTACCCTGACCACCTTTCCCCTCTCACACTAATCCCACAATAGTACCCACAGCTCAGCTCGTATGTATCATCCCTTCAAGCTCGCAACACCACACAACACTCACAGCCTACTCTCTCACAAACACCTCTCTCCTCCACACATCACTCCTCTTCCCAAGTCTGTCTGCTCATCCCCACCCTTTCAAACCAAAGCCCCGGCACCATCCTCACGCCTCAGCATCTCCCCACTCACACACCCTCACGCACTCAACCTATCCCACACAGCACATCTGCCCGCTCTCAAGCACACTCCCAACCCTCCCTCACTTGACTACCACGACCACCTTTCCCCACTCATACTAATCCCACAACAGTACCCACAGCTCGTATCATCCCTCCAAGCTCGCACACCATACAACACCCACAACCTCCTCGCTCTCATCCCCCCTTCCCCGACATCCACCCCTTTTCCCAAGTCTGTCTGCTCATCCCCGCCCTTTCAAACCAACGTCCCAACCATACACTCACACACCCTTCTCTCACCACCTCACGCCTCAGCATCCCCTCACTCACACCTCGCACGCACACCTCCCGCACGTACCCAACCTATCCCACACAGCACATCCTCTCCCCCGCACGCATATCCCTCTTACGCATACTTCCCCTCATGCATTTATGCATCTCTCTTAAAGAGAGCCCACACTCCCTAAAGGTTCGCATATACAACCATAGGTTTATCTATAAAACCTAACAATTCAATCACAAAGGGGGGCATAGACTGTTGCAAAACTTCATGAAAAAAGAATCATAAAAATTTTGTCCATGCCATCATGTCCTCTTTTTCAAGGGTTTTTTGCGTAACTTGCCTTATACTGTTAAGAATCTTTAGGAAAAACAACATTTATAAAAAAATACACTTATAAATTGTATTAAGCATGGAACCAATATGATTTAAGGGCGTTAAACACTAACGAATGTTCAAATCTTTGACTCAGGTGATGGCTTTCACCATGAATCAAAAATAACACAAGAAAAAGAAGGAAGAATCATTATGGCAAACAACAAAGCAGCAGATGACAGAGCAACATCAACAGAAAAAGACCTGCACGCTCAATTGAAACAATTACGCAGTGAAATGGCAAACATAACCTCAGCACTAAGTGACCTTGGTTCAAACACATTAAGTGAAGCCAAAAACAAAGCAACAAAATTCTACGCTTCAGTAAAAGACAATGGTGAAGATATTGCATCACAAGCTAAAGATGTTTTAAGCGATTTTGAACATAACTTAAGCAGATGTGTACGCAAAAATCCTAGCAAGAGCGTTTTGGTTGCAGCGGGCATTGGTTTTGTTCTCTCTTACTTGATCCGCCGTTAACTCATGCAAACGTCTATTGTATCCTTACTGTACCAATTGACTGGTGGAAATCTCAAAAATACGGTCAAACAGATCCGTATCCAAGCAATTTGCTGTGGAATTATTGGATTTTCATTATTGATGGCTCTAGTGTTTTTAAATGTCTTAAGCTTCCTTGCTTTGTGTTTAGTGATGCACCCAGTTGGTGCAGCCACAACAATGGTATTTATTTGGTTTTTTGTTGCAGGATTAAGTGTTTTGCTAAGTCGGTTTTTCAAAGCATATCAACAACGCAATTATCAAAGACACTATGAAGAACAGCACCGTAAGTTTATGACAGAGTCAACCCTTTCCAGCATCGCAATGCTGGGTAAATACTTGCCTCTTGTTAAATTAGGGTTACCAGCCTTGGGACTTGCAGCTTACTTTTTGTGGCAAAAAGATAAAAAAGATCACTTTTAAAACATATAGCTATTGTGATTCACCCCCCCAAAGGCACATTCTTCTATACCCAGAGAATGTGCCTTTTTCCTCTGCAAAAAGCACACCCCCCACAAGAGCACATCTGCCCCCTCTCAAAGCATACCCCCACCCCCCTCATGCTTGACCTACCCTGACCACCTCTCCCCACGCACACTGACCCCACAAGAAAACCCACAGCTTACTTGCATCATTCTTCAAACGCACTCAACCTCATCCCCCTCTAACCAAGCACACACCACAATAACACCTAAGCCTCTCTCCCAAATACCCCTTCCACACATCCTCTTCCTTCCAAGTCTGCCCTGCCTCATCCCCGCACTCTCAAACCAAAGCCCTGGCATCCCCTCATGCCTCAACATCCCCCCACATCGTTGCACCCAATCTACCCCCCCACAAGAGAGCACATCTGCCCCCTCTCAAAGCATACCCCCACCCCCTTCACGCTTGACTACCCTGACCACCTTTCCCCACGCACACTGACCCAACAACAATACCCACAGCTTACTTGCATCATTCTTCAAACGCACTCAACCTCATCCCCCTCTAACCAAGCACACACCACAATAACACCTAAGCCTCTCTCCCAAATACCCCTCTCCCACACACCCATCTTCTTCCCAGCACATTCGCCTTGTGTAAAAAGCACACACACCTTTAAACCAAACTTGCTCATGAAATATTGAGAAAACCTCAGCACACAAAAGATACGAATAAAATACCCCCCATTATCGTCAGAATAATAAACGGAATGAGATTGATTTAATTCAGCTTACAGCCGCGATTTGTTTCCACCAGCCTTTAAGGGAAAGAGTAATCCTTAACCACCCACCCCTGCAAGATAAGGCGCTTTAGACCTCTCTTAAAACACCCCCTCCCCCAGAAAGGGCATTCTACATCCACCCTTGGAGCACTCTAAACACGATCATTGCGCACAATAACGTCTGCAATATCTGCCGCAATAGTTTCAATGGCTTTAGTATCATCACCTTCAACCATCACACGGATCAACGGCTCAGTTCCAGAAGCACGAATAACCAACCGTGTTTCTTTTCCCAGCCCTTCTGTCACTTGATCAATCGCAGCTTTGACCGGAGATTTATTCAACACATTTTTGTCTTTAATTGTTATATTTTTCAAAATTTGGGGCACAGGCTCAAAACGCTTACACAGCTCGCTCATCGAAAGTTGGCTTTCTTTCATGCACGCTAAAATCTGCAAAGCAACAACTAACCCATCACCCGTTGTCCCAAAATCACTCAAGACAATGTGCCCACAATTTTCCCCACCAACATTATAACCCTTCTCACGCATCGCTTCGACAACATAGCGATCCCCAACCTTAGTACGCACCAAATCTAATCCTTTAGCGTTTAAAAAACGCTCCAACCCAAGATTTGCCATAATGGTTGTCACAACACCATTGCGCTGCAGCCGCTCAGTTTTGTGCCAATGCTCAGCAAGCACCGCAATCAATTGATCACCATCTACGGTTTGGGCTTTTTCATCAACCATTAAAACACGATCACCATCCCCATCAAGAGCAATCCCCACATCGGCACGCACCTCATGAACTTTCTCTTTTAAAGAAGTCAGATCAGTGGATCCACATTCTTGATTAATATTAAAACCATTAGGCTCATTATTGATCGCAATAACCTCTGCACCCAATTCCCATAAAGCAAGCGGTGCAGCCTTATATGCAGCACCATTGGCACAATCAACCACAATGCGCAAAGAATCCAAACGCACATCACGTGGCAGCGTGCGTTTTGCATATTCAATATAACGGTAAATATCCCCTTCAACCCGTTTTGCACGCCCAATTTCTGCACAATTTGCTAAAGAATGTGAAAGATCTTTCTCAAGTAATTGTTCAATTTTTGCTTCAATTTTATCTGAAAGCTTAAAACCATCAGGGCCAAAAAGCTTAATTCCATTGTCGTAATAAGGGTTATGAGAAGCAGAAATCATCACTCCAATATCTGCCCGCAGAGAACGGCAAAGCATGGCAACAGCAGGGGTTGGCACAGGCCCAAGCAAAAAAGCTTCCATTCCAGCAGCAGTAAATCCTGAAACCAAAGCATTTTCGAGCATATAACCAGACAATCGAGTATCTTTACCAATCACCACACGGCACGGCTGCCCTTGTGAACGAAACAAAACACCCACAGCCATCCCCACTTTCATGGCAAAATCTGGTGTCATAGGAAAACAATTGGCTTTCCCCCGAATACCATCTGTTCCGAAATATTTTTGCGCCATCTTTTTTCCCTTTCCACCCAGAAGACCCTTCGGGTCATCAACCTTTCAAATTAATTACCAACCACTCTACCACAACCCCTTCGGGGATCATCAATCCCCCCCTCAAGCTATCACCCCTTTAAATCACAAACCACTCAGCTTACCAAAACGCCCCCACCAATCTGCCAAGTTTCCAACCGCTCCTCATAAACCTCGTTCTTTAAACCCCTTCAGCTCATCAACCTTTCAAATTAATTACCAACCACTCTACCACAACCCCTTTGGGGATCATCGCCCCCCTCAAGCTATCACCCCTTTAAACCACAAACCACTCAGCTCACCAAAATGCCCCCACCAATCTGCAAAGTTGCCAACCGCTCCTCATAAACCTCGTTCTTTAAACCCCTTCAGCTCATCAACCTTCCAAATTAATTACTAACCACTCTACCACAACCCCTTCGGGGATCATCAATCCCCCCCTCAAGCTATCATCTCTTTAAACCACAAACCACTCAGCTCACCAAAATGCCCCCACCAATCTGCAAAGTTGCCAACCGCTCCTCACAAACCTTGCTCTTCAAGCCCACTCCTAGAACCCTCCTCACAAAGCCCCCAATCTTTTAAAAAAAGACCAGCCTCTCGCACGAATCTATTGAGATAAACAACCTTTACCCACGCACAAAAATCCTGTTCCCAATAGATAACTTACTAAAGCAACACCTTAACACTCTTCCATCTTTTCAAAACGTGTCTGCATGCACAAGAAAGCCCACACACCCAGCCAAAGACCTCTCACTTATTGTTAAAATCTTCGACTTAAAGTCAGCAAAACCTCCTGCTTACTGCTTTACTCAAATCTTAAAGGGAAGTTTTTTGCATTGAGTACTATTTACCTATTTCTAAGCATCTGGATTGCTCGCAGAATCACTTTTTGCTTTCACCTTCTTGTTATCACTTGCCTTTAGCGTATTTTTAGAAGCACTTTTAGAACTACGCACCTTTTTCTCGGCAACATCCGTTTTCTTCTCAGTAACATCCGTTTTCTTTTCCGCAGCAGAAGATTTGAGCTTTTCTTTTCCACCCTTACCACCTGTTTTAGGCACAGATGAAGTACGTGAAGGCACATGATCATTACCCTGTGTGCGTGAAGGTGGTTTACCCGCAATCACTTCGTTAATTTCTGCACCAGTTAATGTTTCATATTCTAACAAACCTTGTGCCAACGCAAACCACTGTTTCTTTTTTGTTGTAAGAATTTTTGTTGCACTTTTATAAGCATCATCAATAAGTCTGCGCACTTCCGCATCAATCATGCGTGCCGTTTCTTCAGAGACATTTTGCGTTCTTGCAACCGAATGACCTAAAAAAACTTCATCCTGATTATCGCCATAAGCAACATTGCCAAGCATATCAGAAAATCCCCACCTTGTGATCATAGCACGTGCCAATTTTGTAGCCTGTTCAATATCAGAAGCCGCACCAGATGTGATATTTTCCTTTCCAAATTTTAATTCTTCAGCCACTCTTCCACCCATCATAATCGCCAAGCGTGAAATCATCCACCGATAGCTCATGGAATAACGATCGCCTTCAGGCAATTGCATGACCATCCCCAAAGCTCTTCCTCTTGGCACAATTGTTGCTTTGTGAACAGGGTCAGCAACAGGCACATTTAAAGCCACAATAGCATGCCCCGCTTCATGATAAGCAGTCAGCTCTTTTTCCTCTTGTGTCATAGCGGTTGAACGGCGTTCAGCCCCCATCATGACTTTATCTTTCGCGTCTTCAAACTCTTGCATTGTCACCACTCTTTTGTTGCGGCTTGCAGCCATTAAAGCAGCTTCATTAACAAGGTTCATCAAATCAGCACCGGAAAACCCTGGTGTTCCTCTTGCCAAGACTTTCAAATCAACATTGGGCGCTAAAGGCACATTGCGCACATGAACTTTCAAGATCTCCTCACGCCCAGCAACATCAGGGTTTGGCACAACAACTTGTCGATCAAAACGCCCTGGTCTTAACAAAGCAGGGTCAAGCACATCTGGCCGGTTTGTTGCAGCAATTAAAATAATGCTTTCATTAGGTTCAAACCCATCCATTTCAACAAGCAACTGGTTTAATGTCTGTTCACGCTCGTCGTTTCCACCGCCAAGTCCTGCACCACGGTGGCGCCCAACCGCATCAATTTCATCAATAAAGATAATGCAAGGAGCATTTTTTTTAGCTTGTTCAAACATATCACGAACACGGCTTGCCCCAACACCCACAAACATTTCCACAAAATCTGACCCTGAAATGGTAAAAAATGGAACATTAGCTTCCCCAGCAACAGAGCGTGCAAGCAAGGTTTTCCCGGTTCCTGGTGGCCCAACAAGTAAAACCCCACGGGGAATACGCCCCCCTAAACGCTGAAATTTTTGTGGATCACGTAGAAAATCAACAATTTCTTGTAAATCCTGCTTTGCTTCTTCAACACCAGCAACATCTTGAAAGGTGACCCGTCCATGCGCCTCGCTTAGCAATTTTGCTTTTGATTTCCCAAACCCCATTGCACCACGTGATCCATTTTGCATTTGTCGCATAAAAAAGATCCACGCCCCAACGATAATAATAACAGGAAGAAGAGAGAACAATAAATTGAGAAAGATACTATTCCCAGAACTTTCAGGCACAGCCTTCACATTAACCTTTTTATCTTCCAACTTTTGTACCAAAGAGGGATCTCTTGGTGCATAAGTTGAAATGATTCGACGATCAGCCGTATGTCCTGTTAACTTTTGACCTTGGATAGTCACAGTTGTAAACTCGTTATTCTCGACCTTCTTTAAAAAATCAGAATAGGAAAGCTCACTATTCCCAGTCCGCTGGGTGCTTCCATTAAAGAAAGAAAATAACGCAATGAGTACTAAGGCGATGAGCCCCCAAATCATGAGGGAGCGGTAATTGGAATTCATATTCAGTCCATTTATCAGATATAAATTTTTATAGAATTATGAGTAACATATAATCTTGTCCACGCCTTGCCAAGACATGAATGAGATGTTTATCATTTTTTAAAACGATTTTTCTGCATCTTTTTCACATAATGTTTTCATGTAATATTAAAAAAAGGTTCTACAACATTAATAAGAGCGGCATCTTCGCGCAACGATAGCCAATTAAAGGGTGCAAGAATGCGCTGCACAGTCACTTTATGGCAACAAGAAAGGTGAGAAAGCTCTGGAATATCAATACCTTTAGCCCCTAAAACCAATGGAAGAGATTGCAACGAAGGAAAATGAGGTCGTTTACGATCAACCATAGCTTCAAAATCAACCATATCCCCAATCACCTCACCCTCCCCAATTATATGAGTATTGGAAAAATATTTTCCATACCTAAAAAACTGTTTTAAATGAACAAGATCAGCTGCACGCACTTTAAGGGCATCTCTCTCATGATTGGTGATCTGATAGCGCCCATCCCATAAAAAGGTTTGCCCAGGAAGGATGATTGCCTCTTGAATATTTCGAGCTTCACGCCAAAAAGCAATCCCCTTTTGACCATATTCGATAAGAGACCCAGCCAAAGTAAAGCGCTTTTTTTCTAAAGAATGAAGACACAATTTTTGATTAAGAGCACTCAATTTTTGAGATGCAAGCAAATAAGGGCTACCCCCCATCAATACAGCAAATAACCCCACAACAAATGGAAAACCAGGATGACGGCATAAAAAAGGCTCAGGCCTTTTAATAAAACATCGCCCATACTCAACAACAATATCCAAGGCTAGAATCAAATCAGCAATCATCTGCGCGTATTGACGCCGTTTTAATGCAGCTTCATTGACTTTTTGCGCAACCTCGGAAAAGTCTTTAAAATGAATAGAATGACGCACACGTACGCGTTCAAAACGCAAATCATCATTCGTGGGATCATCAATCCACTCTATTCCTCGCAAACGCAAATAAGCGCGCAAACTATCGCGTTTAATGCCAAGTAATGGGCGAATCAAACGCACTTTTCGGCGCAACAATGCCTCACGCGCAATACAAGACAAACCACGTTCAATCAATTCACCATTGTCTTTCAAGACACTAGCGCCTTTTAATGGGCCTGTCACACCCATTTCCTCCCATGTATTATTATAATCACCCCGCCCCCCTTTTGTGAAACACCCACAGCCTCAACACCACACTGCGCACCAGCAGCCTCATCACCCTGTTCTACACCACCACCCCCCTCACCTTTTGATCTTAAAGTAAAAACCTCATCACCCCGCCCCCCCTTTTGTGAAACACCCACAGCCTCAACACCACACTGCGCACCAGCAGCCTCATCACCCTGCTCTACACCAACCCCCCCTCACCTTTTGATCTTAAAGCAAAAACCTCATCACCCCGCCCCCCCTTTTGTGAAACCGCTTTATCCTTTAAGACACGTTGGCAGCGCATGTAATAGGTTTCAACCTGATCATTGAGAGTGTGCCCTGTCATAATAAGCGTTGCACCCTGCTTTTCAGCTTCTTGGAACAATAAATCATACCGTGCAACACGTGCTTTTTGAGAAATATCTGTCTTTGGCTTCGTGCCTTCCCACCGCACAATGACATGCTTAATCTGATAAGCGCGACAAATCTCTGCCACCTTCTGAGCTTCACACGCTGATTCCTCACGCAATTGATGATCAACCGTAACAACAATAATCTCAGGGGGAGAAAGCAGTGTCTTAAAATAATCTTTAAGCAAAAACAACAAAGCCAGCGAATCACCCCCCCAGAAGCTGCCACAATCAGCTTCTGACAATGGGTAAAATCTGACTTCTTAAAAATTTTTGCTAATTGAATGAGCACTGAGAACGACTCTGTTCTTGTTTAAGACGTTTACAAAAAACGCACTCTAACGTTTGGTAGTGTTTTGGAATGTCAGCAAAAACATCACAAGCTGCTTTATTTTGACCAAGAGCAGAAACACTCATCGCTAATTTTAGCAAAATTTCAGAACCATATAAGGTGTTTTTATACGTATACCATACATACAAATAAACCTGCGCGGCTTCATGATAGCGTTCTTGCCCAAGCAAAGATTCTGCTAACCAAAAAACAGCATCGCCAACTAAAGGGTCTTGTTTATAACGCTTGTGAAAAGCACAAAAAGCTTTTTCAGCTTCAGCATAATTGGCAGAAAGAATAAAATGATAGCCCTCTCTATACAGTTTCTTAGGCAATAAGCGTTGATCTTCATCCCCGTCTACCTGTTTGGCAGCACCACCCTTTTCACGCTCTTGCTCCCCACGCTGTAAATGCTCACCATGCCCTGCTTTTATGCCATTTTTACGCTCATCATCCATACCATCAACAGCACCACTCTTACCCCCTTTTCCACTGTACTTGTTTTTCCTCCCTTGCTCTTTACTGTAACTGTACTTGCCAGCTGGAACCGCTTTCTCTTGACTTTCACCTTGGCTTCCACCTTGCCCCTTAATCACCTGAGCTGTCTCTTTTAAAGCTGTCTCCTTTAAATAAGGGTTATTCGAAGGGCAATAATAACGAAAAGAGCCCTCTTGATTAAAAAGATCAAGCAAATGTTGCCGAAACAAACGCTCTTCCCTCTCCCCTCGTTTATCGCGCTCTAGCACCCCCTGTATCGCACGCAAAAGAAGATCCAAATCTTTGTCTTTCAGAAGAGTATCCTGACGATCCGCAGCCACCTTTTGCACCGCATCTACACTGTAAACAAAAAGTGGGTCCATGCTCGGGGGAAGAGATGGACCCACGCTTTGGGCAACCAATGTGCCCAAACTCTGGTCAGAAGATGGACCCCTGCTCGGGGGAGAGGCGGGTCCATACTATGGGCGGACGATGTACCCAGACTCTGACCAGAAGACGGGTCCATACTCGGGGGAAGAGATGGACCCATGCTTTGGGCAACCAATGTGCCCAAACTCTGGTCAGAAGATGGACCCCTGCTCGGGGGAGAGGCGGGTCCATACTGTGGGCGGACGATATGCCCAGACTCTGACCAGAAGACGGGTCCATACTCGGGGGAAGAGATGGACCCATGCCTTGGGCACTCAATGTGCCCAAACTGAGATCAGAAAATGGATCCATACTCGAAGGGGGGGAGATGGACCCACACTTTGGGCACCCAATGTACCCAAACTCTGATCAAAAGCCAAATCCATACTCTGGGGGAGAGATGGATCCATGCTGTGGGCAACCAATGCGCCCAAACTGTGACCATAATATGAATTTAAACCGTGATCAGAAAATTGAATAGCATTTTGAGGTGTACTTTGAACAGGCCAAAAGAAACAAACCACCACAATTAATGTAAAAACGCAAGCATGCCAGAATGATAATTGATACAAAAAACCAGCTTTCCAGCTCTTTTTGCGCCCAGCATGCAAAATTTTTTTCCCCTAAATAATTGTTAATGATCTCAATAGACCATTGATTTCACTTCTTTGACCACCATTGACCTACGGTTTTAATCCACCGCTTATAGATTTAATAACCCCCATTTCCGGAATTGATTGTCAAAACAACACGCCGATTTTGATTCCAACATGAAATATCATCACATACAGCAACAGGTCTTTCTTTTCCATAAGAAATTGTTTTCATCCGTTGTGAAGAAACCCCAAGAGAAACGAGATAATCGCGAACAGCAATAGAACGGCGCTGCCCAAGGGCTAAGTTATATTCGCGTGTTCCACGGTCATCAGCATGCCCTTCAACAGTAACAAAATAATGAGGATAACGCAACAACCACTCGGCTTGACGCTTCAAAACATACTCAGCATCAAGCTCAATAGAAGAAGAATTAAGACTAAAGAAAACACGGTCTCCTACATTCACCGTAAAATCTTGTGTTGAACCACTTGCAGCACTACTAAAATTTGCATCCCCCATAGAAGAATGCATGCCACCAGCCTCATTGAAATTCTTTTTGGCACAACCAACAACACTCAACAAAACAAAAAAGACCACAATCAGTGGACGACGAAGCATGTTCTGGATAAACCCCATATGCTGATTCTCCTTAATAAAAAGCACCAAAGTTAAGGAATTTTAATACATTATCCCCTAAAAAATTTTTTATCACAAAAAAGTAAATATTTGACTTAAAACAGCACTCCTAAAAACAACACTCCCAGCAACACTCTCTTTGTCATTTACCTATCTTTTTCTTTTTCACATTTTCTCCCTTTTTGATATTTTCTCCCTTTTTGCAGCCCTTTTCAAACTGCTTTTTACTCTTTTCGCGCAACCTTTAGTGCTTTACCTTCTTAAAGCCCAAGGCCCTTTCAAGCTATAAATATTCTACACGCTCACTTTAGCAATCTGAATGGCTTCTAAAAACATATTGAGCTTGGCAAAAATATTACAAGCTTTTACCTATAATTGATTATCCCTTGATTCCCCCAACATTGGCAATTAATTTCAACCTCACCAACATTTAAAATCACCCTCGTTTAAGATACGCCATCATTTGAAATATAGCCATTACTTGAAATGCACGATCATTTGATGAATGTCTTACTTGAATTGACAATTACGTGTTTGCAATTGACAATCACTTGAGATGCGAATTCTTCTTCTCAAAATTTTTTTCTTAAACAAGAGGGGTGCGAAATCTTAAAGCCCCTTTGCATAAAAATAAACCACCACCACTTTATACACTTTTAATGCTAAATAATGCTACTATTCGTTATCGGAATGATCTTTTTTAAGCGCATTTAGTTTGGCAAAAACCTTATCAGCATCAAAATTGTTGTCCACCATTGGTCCATCCTCAACATTGGCAGCCGATTGAGACTCACCACCAAGAGCAAAATTTTCTGTCACTGATGCAGGAAGCAAAGTTTCACTTTCTTGTTGTGTAGGCAGAGGGCGATTTTTTGCAGCCCGTTGGAGTTCAATATCCAAATCAATTTGCAAGCACAAACCAAGTCCCACAGGGTCAAGAGGAACTAAATTAGCACTGTTCCAATGTGTCCGATTGCGAATTTGCTCAATGGTTGTTTTTGTTGTTCCAATCAATCGTGAAATCTGTGCATCTTTTAACTCAGGGTGATTAAGCACTAACCATAAGATTCCATTGGGGCGATCTTGGCGTCGAGACAAAGGGATGTAGTGAGCGCGTTTGCGTTTTGGCGTTGGAATACGCACCCTTGATTCGCAAACCTTTAAACGTGCTTTTGGATCAGCCTCCACACGAGCAATTTCACTGCGTGTCAATTGCCCAGAACTAATGGGATCAAGACCTCTAACCCCATGAGCAGATTCACCATCAGCAATGGCTTTTACTTCCAAAACATGCAACTGACAAAATTCTGCAATCTGATCAAAAGAAAGTGCCGTGTTATCAACCAACCACACAGCTGTCGCTTTGGGCATCAAAAGTTTTGTTGCCATCTTTATACTATCCTTTTGTTTGCCTTTTTTAAAACTAAAGGCAAGTTACTGCCCACTTTAGGAACTCTGGGCGTTTATCTTTGAAATGTACAATGGCTTATCACGGCTTCCAATGAAGAACCATAGAGTAAACCATTTTTCCACGAAATCTCCTCCTTTTTCATGAAACCGCCTTTATAGCGTGATTTTTCTACCACGACAAGACATCTGTCTTTGGATGATCATAACAAGAGTGTATTTACCTTTGTGGTGAATCTTTTTATAAAGTCTTTTTCAATCTGCACACCCTATGCTGCAACACATATATTATTTGCTAGACAACATATATTATTTTGCTAAACAATATATTTTGCCAGACAATCTATAAACATATATCTTGCCAGACAAGGTTATTTTGCCAGATAAGGTATGTGATCGTCCAAACTGAAAGGGAAGCCATGGCAGGCCACTCACAATTTAAAAATATTATGCACCGTAAAGGGCGTCAAGATGCGATACGCTCAAAAATGTTCTCTAAACTTGCGCGTGAAATTACAGTTGCAGCCAAACAAGGTGCTCCTGATCCGGCAATGAATCCGCGTTTAAGACTAGCTATCCAAAACGCTAAATCGCAATCCATGCCAAAGGATAACATTGAACGCGCCATTAAAAAAGCCTCAGGCGGTGATGTCGAAAATTATGATGAAGTGCGCTATGAAGGCTATGGCCCAGGCGGTGTTGCAATTATTGTTGAAGCTTTAACCGATAACCGTAACCGCACCGCTTCTAATGTGCGTGCTGCCTTTACAAAATCTGGCGGGGCTTTAGGGGAAACAGGATCTGTCAGTTTCATGTTCAACCGAATCGGTGAAATTATCTATAATCTTGAAGCCGGCACACCAGACACTATCATGGAAGCAGCCATTGAAGCTGGCGCTGAAGATGTCCAAACAGAAGAAACTGGCCACCACATTTTATGTGCCTTTGAAAATATTGGTGAGGTTTCAAAAATGTTGGAAGCAACACTTGGTGAAGCACAGTCTATTAAAACCGTTTGGAAAGCAACCACCCTTGCACCCGTGGATGAAGAAAAAGCTCTGTCTATCCTACGCCTTCTCACCACATTGGAAGACGATGATGACGTGCAAAATGTTTATGCCAATTTCGATGTTAGTGATGAAATTTTAGCCAAGCTATCTCCATAAAACTGGCTTAAAATCATCACCTGCTCTACTACCCACGAAGTTTGATTGAATGCATCAAAGAGTATCTCTTTGAAAGCAGCAAGGGGGTTTTTAATTTTTTTTAGTTTTTGTAATTTACACGCTTGAGCATTTTTAATTGAGAATTTCCAATGCATGATTCCAATGCATGATATTGAGCATTCAGTATACAAAAGTCTCTCATCACACGCATATTCACCACATGCATAAAATTTTAACGTTCATTCCCCCTTCAAACATTTAACTCATCCCCACGTGATTTCAACTCTCGCAAATCGCCTCAAACCTCATACACCCGTATTCTTGAAAACGGATTTTATCTTTAAAATCGGCTGAACACCCCCTTAAGATCTCAAAACCTTACACCCCTTCAAACATCCACTCATCCCCACGCGATTTCAATTCTCGCAAATCGCCTCAAGCCTCATATATCCATGTCCTTGAAATCTGGTTTCACCTTTAAAATTGTTGAACACCCACTTAGACTTCAAAAAAACTTTATCTCCCCCTTAAATCGTCACGCTCCCCATGTGATTTCAACTCTCGCAAATCGCTTCAAACCTCATACACCCGTATTCTTGAAAACGGATTTCACCTTTAAAATCGGCTGAACACCCCCTTAAGATCTCAAAACCTTACACCCCTTAAATCATCACGTTCCCCACGTGATTTCAATTCTCGCAAATCACCTCAAGCCTCACACACTGTACTCTTGAAAACGGATTGCACTTTTTTGAAATCTTGGATGCGCCCCCTCCCACATCACGCGTCAAATCCACGTGCTCAAACGCGCTCAATCTTCACATTGCAAACTTCACAAATACTGTTTTTAGAAGTTAAATATTTTAAACGCCGAGATTACCAAAGCGATTTTTGAACTTAGAAACACGACCACCACGATCGACCAATGTCTGAGAACCACCGGTCCACGCTGGGTGGGTTGTAGGATCAATATCTAGAGAAAGGGTATCTCCCTCTTTTCCCCATGTCGAGCGAGTCTCATATTTAGTTCCATCAGTCATAGCAACATAAATCATATGATAATCGGGATGAATATTCGCTTTCATACGGCATACTTTCGTTTTTACATAACGAAAAAGCGCTATTTTGCTTTTTTAAGTGCGCTCGCTTCGTCTTTTTGATACATTAATTGAATTGAGATTCTTATAGCTGAGCGTACATAAAAAAACAAGTGTGCAAAGCCTATCAATCCATAAAGTCTTATAAGGAATAAAAAAGTCTTATAAGGCACAAAATAAAAAGATAAGGAATAAGATGAACAAGCACACCACCACAAATCCATCAAATCATTCTGACAAATTTGCAAAGCCTTCTAAAAAAAGAGTTTCTTTTGCTTTGCTTGCAACTTTTGCTCCTTATATTAAACGCCATCACTGGCTTGTTCTTTATTCCTTTGTCGCTTTATTTATTGCCGCTTCTGTCACATTGGCCTTGCCTCTTGCCATTCGTCAAATGCTTGATCACGGTTTTTCCGCTTCAAGTCACGGTAATATTAATTTTTATTTTGGCATTTTATTTGTATTAGCCTTACTTTTAGCACTTGCTTCAGCATGCCGTTACTATTGTGTCATCACATTGGGCGAGCGCATTGTTGCTGATTTACGCCGTGATCTTTTTGTCCACATCACACAACTTTCACCTGATTTTTTTGATCATTCTCGCTCTGGTGAAATTATGTCTAGGCTTTCCACAGACACAACACAAATTAAAACAGCTGTTGGGTCAACAACCTCGACAGCTCTGCGTCATCTCATTGTGGTAATTGGCGCAATTGTGATGATGGTCATCACCAATCTTAAGCTATCTCTTCTTGTTGTTCTTGCCATCCCCCTTGTTGCCATTCCATTGATTATTTTAGGGCGTAAAGTCCGCCAACGCACACGTACTGCGCAAGATTGTTTAGCAGATGCAAATGCTCTTGCCTCTGAACAGATAAACGCTATTCGAACTGTACAAGCCTTTACATCTGAAAACTTTATTGCTTCTCGCTTCACATCTCTTATTGAACGCGCTTTTCAAACAGCGCAATTGTCTGTGGTTTTGCGCTCTTTTTTCACCGGTTGTGCAATTTTCCTAGTTTTTGGAAGCATTGTTGCCGTCTTATGGATTGGCTCACGTGATGTTTTAAATGGCACCATGTCTGGTGGTACACTTGGTCAATTTGTTCTTTATGCAATTTTCGGTGCCATGACCTTTGCACAATTATCCGAACTTGGTGCAGAATTAGTACAAGCAGCAGGTGCAACAGAAAGAATTGCCGAATTATTGCAAGAAAAACCAACCATCACAACACCAGATTCCCCCTTGCCTTTAGCTCACCCCGTTCAAGGAGCTATTGTTTTTAATCAGATTGATTTCAACTACCCTTCAAGACCCCAAGAACAGGTTTTGCAAAATTTATCCTTTTCCATCAAAGCCGGTGAAACTGTTGCTTTTGTAGGTTCCTCAGGGGCAGGAAAAAGTACTCTTTTTTCTCTCATCTTGCGTTTTTATGACCCCCTAAAGGGGCAAATCCAATTTGATGGCGTTGATCTTAACCGCCTCTCTCTTCATGATTTACGCTCATCAATTGCTTATGTCCCGCAAGAGGTTGTTATTTTTGAAGGCACACTGCGCGACAACATCATCTTTGGTACAAAAAATGCTGATGAAGCACAAGTCATCGCCGCAGCCAAAGCAGCAAACGCACTTGAATTTATCGAATCTCTTCCTCAAGGCTTTAACAGCCAAGTTGGAGAACGTGGAATTATGCTCTCTGGTGGTCAAAAACAACGCATTGGCATCGCACGAGCAATTTTAAGAAATGCCCCGCTATTGCTCCTTGATGAAGCCACATCAGCCTTAGATGCACATAACGAAAGACTCGTGCAAGAAGCCTTGGAAGGCCTCATGCACAACCGAACAACATTAGTGATAGCACACCGTTTAGCAACAGTCTTAAAAGCAGACCGCATCCTCGTGCTCGATAAAGGAACCATCATTGAAGAAGGAACCCATACCCAATTGATTGAGCAAAATGGGGTTTATGCACATTGGGCTCAACTGCAATTTTCACCAGACCAAAAATCATAAAAGATTTTAAAAATATCCAGAAGTCTTAAAACACATCAAAACATAGCACTCAAATAATCTCTAAACATTTAGAGTGCTATCAACTATATCCCCCACAGGCTCCATCAACTCTACCCTCATGGGCTCCAACAACCATACCCCTCCCACGGACTCCAACCAACGCTGAAAACTAGGCACCCCCTACCCTCTAATCTCGCAAAAACAGCAGGCAGCCTCTTCCTCCTCACAGGTTCCATCAAACCTACCCCTCACAAGCTCCAACAATCATACCCCTCCCACAAGCTCCAACCAACGCTGAAAACTAGGCATCTCCTACCATCAATCTCATAGAAAAGTGGATAAGCTCTTCCCCTCTCATCTTATAAACTCACGCGCTTGGCGCACATCTTAATTGCCAGTTATAATCTGGCCTTTTTACACACCTTTTTTAAGGGTTTGACTTAATTGAGCATGAATAAATTCATTACCAGCAATGATGTTTTTGTGCCAAACATAGCACTCCCACCATCTTTATCACTAACAAAACCACCCGCTTCACGAACGATGATAATTCCCGCAGCCATATCCCAAATTTGCAGGTTATCTTCCCAGAACCCATCTGTTCTTCCTGCAGCCACATACGCCAAATCAAGAGAAGCCGCACCAAAACGGCGAACACCAGAAACTTCACTCATAACATTGCGCAACTCAACAAGATAGTGCCCATGATTGCGCCCTCCAAAATGGGGCATTCCTGTTGCAATCACACATTCCCCCAATTTACGCCGTGCCGCCACACGGCAGCGCCGATCGTTTAAAAAAGCTCCACACCCGCGTTCAGCTGTAAAAAGCTCATCTAAAATAGGGTTATAAATCACGCCAGCAACAATCTGCCCTTGACGTTCCAAAGCAATAGAAACAGCAAAAAAAGGAATACCATGTAAGAAATTTGTTGTACCATCTAAAGGATCAACAATAAAACGATGTTGAGAATCCTCCCCAATAATTTCTTCTGATTCTTCCATTAGAAAACTAAATTTAGGCCGTGCCTTTATCAATTCAGAAAAAATAATCTTCTCAGCTTTGCGATCTGCCTGGCTCACATAATCAGCCGGCCCCTTTAAAGACACTTGTAAGTTTTGAACCTCACCATAATCACGCACCAAAGAGCGGCCAGCCTTAAGGGCAGCTTGAACCATGATATTCATGATCGCAGAACGTGCCATATTTTATCCCTTTTCATTTGTGCGACGCACATAAATTAATTCATTGGTGTCAACAACAACACGTTCCCCAACCTGAATGAAAGGTGGCACGAGAATACGAATACCATTTTCTAAAATCGCAGGCTTATAAGATGAGGTAACAGTTTGCCCTTTAATTGCAGGTTCAGTCTCAGCAATTGTCACAACAACCTGATCAGGTAGCGATATGCCAATTGGTTTTTCTTGATAAAGCTCAACCGTGACAACCATTCCATCTTGTAAAAAAGCAGCGCGATCACCGACAAAATCTTTGTGCAATTCAAGCTGTTCATAAGAACTTGAATCCATAAAAACCAACATCTCACCTTGCTCATAAAGGAATGTGAAATCCTTTTGTTCAAGCCGCACTCTCTCAACAGTCTCAGCAGCACGAAACCGTTCATTGAGTTTTGTTCCATCAATCAGATTTTTCATCTCAACCTGGTTAAAGGCACCACCTTTTCCTGGCTTGACAGCATTGCATTTAACAGCAACCCACAAACCTCCTTGATGCTCGATAACATTTCCAGGGCGAATTTCATTACCATTAATTTTCATCGTGTATATTCCATTTGATCCCTTTAAAGACCCATTAATTTTTCCAGGTCTTATCTGGCTTTTTCAAGCCATTGCATCTTTTAAAGCTTCATTAAGCTTCATTTTATTCTTTCAAACCATTATTATTTTCTCAAACCATTATGGTTTTTAAAGCCTCATTTGGTTTTTTCAAATAAGAATCGTTGTGTACCCTAGCTTTTCAGCTTTTTGCAAGACTATAAAGCACCTCGGCAAAAAACCTTAAATAATTTTGCAAAAAAACCACCCTTATATAAACAATCACCCTATAGGATTTGCAAAAAAACACTTTTATGAAAACTACTCAAAAATGATTTGGTGAAAATAATCTCCTAAAACCATCAATCAATCTTCACCCAAAATGCACAATCTGCACCCAAAATGTGCTTAAAGAACAGGTATGAATGCGATCGCTTTTTGTTCTGCTTCCTTTAATTGAGCCTCATCCATTCCCTGGAGCATCACTTCAAGATCAGAAGCTTGCACTTTCGCCTTCTTTGCCACCATATACCACGCAGCAGCAGTAATAATATCGCCCTCTACCCCTATTGCATCGCGATAAAGTCTTGCCAGATTAACTTGTGCCACCGCAACCATTTTAACGGCATTATCAAACAGCAAATAAAAAGCCCGTTTAAAATCGGTTTCCCCACCACGGCCTTCAATCAACCATTGTGCCAACAGCATTTGAGCCATAAGGTGCTTATTTTGGGCTGCAACCTCAATCAATCTTCGTGCGTTATAATCATCTTTCGGTTTTGTTAAAGTCCCCTCAGACAAAATCTTTGCAGCAGCAAAAGCAGCCTCAGGGTCACCAAGAGCAGCACCCTTTAAAAACAACTTCAAAGCCTGTTCTTTTGCTTCATCTTGTTTGTTTTGTAAAGTCACACCTTCAAGATCGTTTTTTTCATCAAACGCTTTATGAAGAAGAATTTGCCCATAATAGAAATAGGCTTCCCTCACACCAGCATGCAGTGCTTTTTGAACAAATTCTATGCCACGCTCTTTGTCCTTTGTGACAAAGGTCCCACTAAACAACATAAGGCCATAGCGCAGTTGTGCTTGTGGGTCCCCGTGTTTTGCAGCGCTTCCAAACCATAAAGCAGCACGCTCACCATCAAGGGGAACAGCATATCCTTCCATATACATTTGACCAATCAAAGTTTGCGCAGCTGGATCATTGTATTCAGCACGTTTGAGTGCTTCATGAAAAGCTTTTAAATAATTGCCTTGCATATAATAATCATAGGCTTCATCATATTGGCCTGCTTTTAATACTTGAGCAGAACTCTCATGATCTTGGGCTTTTGCAGTGTTTTCAGGCACCTTTAAAGTGGATTCATCTGGTGATTCTTCTATCTTACTAGATTCAACTTCAACATCTTGTGCTTCTTCTCCCACAGGGTCTGCAACAGCAGAAAAAGACAAAAAAGCTGTAAAAATCAACACACACGCAAACACTTTACTCATAAGATACCCTCTGCCCGCTCATTATGAATATCCTTATTCCTATGATAAAGGATGATTTTTGCATTTTTCTTTAACCCTATCAAGTACAATAAAGGGGTGATCATGAGCAAAAATCATCTCTTCAATGGCAATAAATTCGCATGTCGTCTCTAAAGTTTCATCAATAGTTGCAAGGTCACTGCCTGCTTGAATAATAGCAGGTACTTCCATAATCTCAGCCCACCATTTTGCCAATGCAATATTTCGAGGATGGGAGGATGGTTTTTTATCAGCACCTAATTTTCCAAAAAACACATAATCAACCCCAGCTTCAGCAACACTCATAGCACAGTGACGTGTTCGTAAATTCCCAAAACCAACTATTTTTTGGTTTTTTTCTGATTTTCCAATACGTCAAAAGCATCAAGACCACCCTCCAAATGCATCCCATCAGCTTTAATTCTGCCAGCAACACGGCTATCTTCAGCAATAATAAGGGCAGCGCCATTGTGTTGAATATCATCAGCATACATCTTGGCACTATTTTGTAAAAAAGCACCATCGCCCTGATCAACAAATGAATCATATAAAATAATGCACGCAAAGGACTTTGTTTGAAAGATCTGGCGTAAAAATGCAGGCTCAATAACACGACGAACATCCAATGTTAGAACCAACTGAGGAAAAGAACAATGTTCAATTGGTTTATTTTTCTGATGGACCATACAGCCTCCCTTCAAGATTAAATTAAATAAAGATTTATTTTATTATCACGCTTTGTTAAAGGCAGATTTACCCCTTTCATCATGAAGAAGGATTTTTCGATGGCACATCATAGCACTTCCCCTCACGACACACTCCTTTCAAATTATGATAGGCATATCCCTCCTTTATCTTACCGTGATACCCGTATTGATGTGTTGCGTTCTTTAGCGCTGTTGACGATTTTCATCAATCATATTCCTGGAACATTTTATGAGCATCTCACACACAAAAACTTCGGTTTTTCTGATTCGGCAGAAATATTTGTTTTGCTTTCAGGTGTTGCTCTCGGGTTAAGCTTTCATACTCAAGCCCTCAAAAGCTGTTTTACTTTATATTTGCAAAAACTTTGGAAAAGAGCTTTTGTGCTTTATAAAGCACATCTTTTTACCACCTTTACCACATTAGCCCTCTTTTTGGGAGCCTCTATTCTTTGGCACTCAGAACAACTTTCATCTCAGAATAATGTGGGTATATTTCTAACACAACCTTTCATCACATTTTTAAGCATTTTAAGCCTTGGCCATCAACTAGGCTATAATAATATTCTTTCTCTTTATATTGTTTGTATGTTGTTTGCTCCTTTTGCCCTTTATTTCACTGGCAAACATAAAGGTCTTCTTCTTTTCATATCATTGATGATATACCTTATATGTGGCTTTTATAGCATTGCACCACCTTCTTATCCACTCCAAGGGCAGTGGTTTTTAAACCCTTTATCGTGGCAGTTTCTTTTCATTATCGGGTTAACAAGCGCTATATATCTCAAACAAGGAGGGAAAATCATCTTTCGTCCTTTAATTGTGATTGTCTCAGCAAGTTATCTCGTGTTTGCACTGTTATGGGTGCGCCTAGAGTGGTGGGGAAGTTTTGGATCATCTGACTGGTCTTCACCCCTCATGAATTTTAATAAAACTTTCTTAAGCCTTCCCCGCTTGGTACACATTTTAGCCTTAGCGTCTCTAATCCTTTGCCTTCCCTGTTTGCATGAACGATTTCACGTCTCCCCAAAGCACCCCTTAGCGATTTTAGGCAAACAGGGCTTACCAGTTTTTGTCACCGGCACTATTTTTGCAATGTGTGGGCAAATTTTTAAAACACTAACGACAAGCACATTTTTTTCCGACACTCTCTTGATAATAAGCGGTATCGCAATACAATTTGCTGTAGCATACTATTATGAAAGTCAAAAAACACATCGTCCTGTACCTTCTAAAAGATAAAACAAATTTATAAATATTTATAAATATTGTCCATCTTGCTCATTAACCTTAGCGTAAGAAGTGTATTGCGTAATTGTCTTTAAAAAGGCATCCTCTACAACAATGAGAAAATGAATCTTTAAATCGGTCTTTAGTGTCATTATTTTTCTCATATCACAGTTTGGAGTATAAAAACGTGAATGCACATGAACCTTCAAAAGATAAAACCATTATCATGATGGAACACGATGCTTTTGAAAGTGTTTTTAACCGCCTCTATGAAGAGACGATGGACCTTATTGAAGAAACAGCAGACTATATTGATAAAGAAGGTAAATGTGCTGCTCGTCACCTTCCAGTCGAAACTTCTGCACTTTATGCAAAAGAAGCCATGTATTTAAGTACACGGCTAATGCAAATTGCCTCTCGACTGTTGCTTTTTCGTGCAGGGCGTGAAGGGGAAATGTCTCCCAAACAAATACAAAAAGAGATTGCAAAAATTTCTCTTCATACACCATCACTAGGACCTCAGGCTGCTCATTGGACAGAATTGCCAGAAATTTTCCGCCACTTTGTAGCACGTTCTTTGCGTTTAGAAGAACGTATGCGCCATGTCAGTTATGATATCGATCAAGCCTCTTGCAAAACCTTAAAAAAGAACAATCCTGTAACCAAACAAATTCAATTGCTCAAACGTGCTTTTCGACGCTCTTAAAAAACCTTGCCACCATTTTAAAAACCAGCCTCCTCACAACTGCTACAAGCACTTTCAACCTTACACCTTCCCCTTCCCTTACCTCTTAAATGCCATCCTCTTCCACCAACGTTTCCCCCAAACTCCTGACCCTCTTCTCCCAAGCTATCTCCCCAATCTTCCAAACCCCCACCCTCTCACATTATAATACCTCACCTTCCACCAACACAGCTCAATCTTGCTTCCATCAATGCAAGCTTCATGCTCCTCCACACCCTTGCCAAAAATGCCTTCACCAATGCTCCCACCCCTCATCACTTTAAAACTCTCCATTCCCTCCATCCATTCTCAATCTCCTGCCCTTTCCCATCATCCTCAAACCTCTTTGAAATCTTGCCCCCATTTTATAAAACCAGCTCCTCACCACCGCCACCAGCACTTTCAGCGCTACACATTTCCCTTCATTAAGGGAACCCAATTCTTTTTTACAAATCATTTTTATTATGCTCTTTTAATATTTCATTGTATTCTTTTAGTGTTTTTACTGTATTCTTTTGGATTGTATTAATGTTTCTATGTTCTTTTTATGTATTGCATCTATTCAAGAACAAAGAAATAACATAGGCTTAATCATATGGTAAAAGCGATTCGTATTATAGGCATCGATCCTGGATTACAGCGAACAGGGTGGGGCGTCGTTGATCTATTAGGCAATCATCTACACTTTATTGCATCAGGCACACTGCGCTCTGATGCAAAAAGCCATCTTGCTTCCAGGTTATATCAACTTCATCAAGGGCTGTCTGATGTTGTGCACCGTTTTATGCCCCATGAAGCAGCTGTTGAAAATGTTTTTGTCAACAAAGATGCCACTGCCACTTTAAAACTTGGCCAAGCACGTGCCATTGCACTTCTTGTACCAGCTCAAGCAGGTCTTCCAGTTTCTGAATATGCCCCAAACACCATCAAAAAATCCGTTATTGGTGTGGGCCATGGCGCAAAAGAACAAATCCATATGATGGTCAAAACTCTTCTCCCACGCGCTGAATTTGACAGTAGTGACGCAGCTGATGCACTGGCACTGGCACTTTGCCACAGTACCCACCGTACTAACTTATCCTACAGCTCACAAGGTTAATACATGATCGGCAAATTAAAAGGCATACTCGACAGCATCTGTGACGATCACATCATTCTTGATGTGCAAGGTGTGGGGTATAGCGTTTTTGTGTCAAACAGGCTTTTATCTTCTTTACCAACCCTTGGTGAACATTTAAACCTATTTATTGAAACGCATGTTCGTGCAGAGGCCATTCGCCTTTTTGGTTTTACCACAAAAGCTGAACGAGATTGGTTTTGCCTTTTGCAAAATGTGCCAGGGGTAGGTGCAAAAGTTGCCCTAGCTATTTTAGGAACTTTATCACCTGGTGAACTTGCCCAAGCAATTGCATTAAACGACGTGGCAATGATCAAACGTGCTCCTGGTATTGGTCAAAAAGTTAGTGAAAGAATTATAAGCGAATTCAAAAACAAAGCACTGCCCTTTAATGAAGAAAGCAAAAATACCGCACATCTTGCTTCCAATCTTCAGGCGCAAGAAACCAATCAACCAGTCAATGATGCACTATCAGCTTTAACCAAGCTTGGTTTTGATCGTGATCAAGCAGCACAAGCTTTGTCCTGCGCCCTCTCTAGCCTTGAAGAGGAAACTGTTTCCTCAGCGCTTCTCATTCGCCATAGCCTTAAACTGCTTTCCAATTCATCCAACACAAGGTAACTTTTTAAAATACAATAAATATTTTCTGCTCAGACAATATAAGGTAACTATACAAGGTAACATATATACAAGGTAACAATGCGTAAAGATGAAAGCCAACGCCTTCTTGGTGCCATACCCCTTCCCAATGACCCAGACCGTTCCTTAAGGCCACAAGTCCTTGATGATTTTATTGGTCAAGAAGCAGCACGTGCAAACTTAAAAATATTTATTGAAGCAGCAAAAGCGCGCCAAGAAGCTTTAGATCACGTTTTATTTGTAGGGCCGCCAGGGTTGGGAAAAACAACACTTTCGCAAATTATGGCTAAGGAATTAGGCGTTAATTTTCGTTCAACATCAGGGCCAGTCATCGCCAAAGCAGGTGATTTAGCAGCCCTTTTAACCAACTTAGAAGAACGTGATGTTTTGTTTATTGACGAAATTCACCGTTTAAATCCAGCCATTGAAGAAATTCTTTACCCAGCAATGGAAGATTATCAACTTGATCTCATCATTGGTGAGGGGCCAGCAGCACGTTCAGTCAAAATTGAGCTTGCTAAATTTACCTTAGTGGCAGCAACCACCCGTTTAGGGTTATTGACCACCCCTTTAAGGGATCGTTTTGGCATTCCCATCCGGTTAAGTTTTTATACCATAGAAGAATTAGAATATATCGTTAAGCGTAATGCCCGCCTCTTTTCAGTCCAGATAAGCGATGATGGCGCCCATGAAATTGCATGTCGTGCACGTGGAACCCCGCGTATTGCAGGAAGACTGTTGCGCCGGGTTTGTGACTTTGCTCTGGTTAAAGGTGCAGAAAAAATTGACCGCTTCATTGCAGATGAAGCCCTCTCGCGCCTTGAGGTTGACCACCTCGGCCTTGACCCTCTAGACAGGCGCTACTTGATCCTCATTGCACAAACTTTTCTAGGTGGCCCCGTTGGCATTGAAACAATTGCGGCTGCTCTCTCAGAGCCACGTGATGCCATTGAAGATATTATTGAACCTTATTTGCTGCAACAAGGTTTTATTCAGCGTACCGCTCGCGGGCGAATTATTACAGAAAAAGCTTGGGCACATTTAGGGCTTTGTCCCCCTGAACCAGCAGCCTCACAAAAATCTACCCCATCAGCTGACACACAAGATCATTCCTCAACACAACCCACTCTATGGGAAAAAGAAGATGACTAAAACCACCACCAATAACACGCACACAACCAACCCTCACGCTCATAACCACCCCAACAATACTGGCACCAGCAATACGCTCCCCAATACCCCTCACCCTCATAACACGCTCCCCAATATCCCCCACGCCGACATCCCCCATACCAACAATTCTCACACTAACAATCCTCGCACTCATAATCCTCACACTCATAATCTTCACGCCAACAATACTTGTGTCAACAACACTTCACCCAATCAAAGCAGTGGTAGTTTAGCTTATGTTCATGACCTCCCCACAAGAGTTTATGTTGCAGATACCGATTTTTCTGGTGTCGTGTATCATGCGCGTTATTTGGAATTTTTTGAGCGCGGGCGCTCAGAGTTCTTGCGAAACATAGGGTGCAACAACACACAGTTAGCATCAGGCGCACGATTTGCATCAAGCACAGGAGAAAAACTATTTTTTGTCGTGCATCGCATAGACATTACTTATTCCCGCCCTGCACATATTGATGATCTCTTAACGGTTAAAACACGACTAGAGTGTGTTCAAGGGGCACGTTTTTTCATGAATCAACAAATCATGCGTGACAACACCCTGTTAGCTGAAGCAAAAGTAACGCTTGCCATTATGAATCAAGCAGGAAAACCACGCCGTTTACCCAAAGATCTTTTTTCTTCCACACTTGTTTCAAAATGAAACTGCCTTATTTTTAAAATAAAGGGGCAAAATAAGCCGGTTTTAAGCGTTTTTTCTGCTTGAATATCTTTTTGTTTAGGAACTTAAAACTTTGTTTTGTCAAATTTAGAAACTATAAAACAATATGCTTTAATGAGATTTTATACATAAATCTTTCATTTAAAGGAACGATACCATGGCGCACATAGAACTGGCCTCTCCAGATACCCTTGGAATGTGGAGTTTGTTTATGCAAGCCAATTGGGTTGTCAAAGCTGTCATGATTGGGCTTATTCTTGCATCAGTATGGAGTTGGGCAATCATTATCGATAAAATATTCACTTACCGAAAAATACGCTATGACATCAAACAGTTTGAGCAAACTTTTTGGTCAGGCAAATCTTTAGAAGAGCTTTATGTAACCTATCAAAATCAGCATACCAACAGCATCTGTGTTGTTTTTATAGCAGCAATGACGGAATGGAAAAAATCTCTTACCAAAGGGGTTCAACCATCATTGAATTTACAAAGCAGAATTGAAAAAGCTATGGATCTAGCCTTAGGGCGTGAGAGTGCAAAAATAGAATCAAAATTAGGCTTTTTAGCCACACTTGGATCAGCAGCCCCCTTTATTGGTTTATTTGGAACGGTTGTTGGAATTATGAATTCATTTCTTTCAATTTCGGCTTCTCAAAATACATCCCTTGCAGTGGTAGCACCAGGCATTGCAGAGGCTCTTTTAGCAACAGCAATTGGCCTGTTAGCTGCCATCCCAGCGGTGATTGCTTATAACAAACTCATGCATGAAAGCACTCAAATCATAACGCATATAGAAGGCTTTGCTGATGAATTTTCAACGATTATGTCACGGCAAATTGATGAGAAAATAACCTCAAACTCATTACAATAGGTGGTTTTCAATGGCACTTTCTCTTGCTTCTCCTTCTCAGAAAAACACACGAAAACGCCGTCGCTCGCAAAGTCATTTAATCAGCGAAATTAACATCACGCCTTTTGTAGATGTTATGCTCGTTTTACTGATTATTTTTATGGTTTCTGCGCCCCTTTTGGTCAATGGTGTTCCTCTTGATTTACCCCAAAGCCAAGCAGGACCAGTGCAAACAGACCGCCCCCCCCTAACGGTTTCGCTTGATGCACAAGGGCGTTTTGCAATCAATCAAGACTATTACTCTACATCACAAGCATTGATTGCAAAATTAAAAGAGCAGCTATCAACCGATCAAACATTGCAAAACCAACGCATTTTTGTGCGCGCTGCCAAAACTGTTGAATATGAAAAAGTTTTACAACTTCTCGCAAATATTCAAAAGGCCGGTTTTTCGCAAGTTGCTTTGGCTAGTTTAGCGCAATAAAACCATAATATCATAAAGAACTAGATGATCGGCAAAAGGCGCACATAAAACCATACAACAGTACCATAATAGTATCATACAACAGTCGATCAACAGTAGAAAAAGGCTAAGGCTTAAAGAAGATGAATATAAGTTCTCATCATAGCATGAAAAAAAGCTTAGCTTTCTCACTTGCAGCCCATATAGCCATTCTCATCTGGGGTGGAATACATTTGACACATCCCACCTCTTTTCCTCAACACCAATTAGAGGCCATTCCCATCACCTTAGCCCCTCTTGATCAAGAGCTTGCAAGTGCACAAGGCTCAGAAAATGCGCCATTTAACGAACGCCCAGCACCAAAACCAACCACGCGGCCACAAGAAAAAGAAGATGCACACCACATAGGTGATGGAAAACTCGACACTAAAGCCCCCTTAAAGCCAAAAGAAAAACTACAAAATAAAAATGTTGAGACAACACCTCTCTCTTTTGGTGAAAAAGATGCATCTGAAACACAAGCCCAATCCCTTACAACACCAGAAAAACAAGAAATAAAAACACAAACCCCTCCACAAACAACGCCAGAAACTACCTCAAAAACCACTGAAGAAACACCAAAAAATGAAAATATAACACTGCCAGAAGAACAACAAACACCAGAAATACCTGTTCCAACAGAACCTGAAAATAAACCACAGCCAACCACCGTTCAGCTACCAACAAATGTCCCTCGTCCAACGACAAAAATGAAGCCAAAACCCACCAAACACGCTTCCTCCCAAAGCGCACAATCTTCTCCAAAAAAAGGTGAACAAACCATTGAAGATATCTTAGCAATGGATGAAAGCAATCTGATCAATCGTGCACGCACACAAGGAGGTGGAGCAAAACGCTCTAAAGAACAAGAATCTCAAGGGGCGCGAAAAGATATTGGCGACACCACAAAAATGGCACAAACCCTTGTCAATCTTGCGGGCGCATGCATTCAAAAAAAGCTTAAACTTGTTGCTATTGGTGGAAATTTAAATAACCGTCCAGTTGTGCGTTTGCAGTTTCAATTAAACCGTAATGGAATGATTATAGGCACACCCATCATTGAACCCCTAAAAGGTGATGAAAGCCAACAAGCCGTCATGGTTCAACAAGTATATGCCGCCGTTTTTGCATGCCAACCCTACCCAGATCTCCCGCGCGACCAATATAACTTATGGGGGCAAGGTTTTGATTTTAATGTTGATCCCCTTCAAGAGAAAGTTCTATAACAAGAAAAAATTCTATAATCTTAAGAGAAAGCTCTTAAAAAGAGAAAACCCGTATAATATGAAGATCTTGTCTCTCTTAAAAGAAAGGATAAATCCAGCATGACAGGAATGAGATACACTCTTTTTTCGTGGTTAATTGTTACCATAAGTGTATGGCTTTCCAGTTTTTCATCAGCCCACGCACAACTGAAGGGGACTATTTCGAGCGCTGATTTTAACCCCATCTCGGTCGCAATAACAGATTTCATATCCAACGATTCAATAGGGCTGAAAATTGCTGCTGTCGTTGCAGCAGATCTTGAACGGTCTGGACTTTTTTCACTACTAAATAAAGCATCTTTTCCTGAAACAATCATCAATCCCGACAGTCAACCACGCTTTCTCGAATGGCAGCATACCAATATTCAAGGGTTGGTCACCGGGCATGTTAATAGAGAAGCAAGTGGACGGCTGAGAGTTGACTTTCGTCTATGGGATGTCTTTGGCAACCGCCAAATCAAAGGGCGGCGATTTTATACAACCCCAGAACACTGGCGACGCGTTGCGCATATGGTTGCAGATGAAATCTACAGTAAAATGACAGGCGAACGTGGCTATTTTGATACACGCATTGTTTTTGTTGATGAAACAGGCCCGCGCGATGCACGAGTTAAACGCTTAGCCATTATGGATCAAGATGGTGCAAACCTAACCTATCTTTCCGATGGGAGCGAATTAGTCCTCACACCTCGTTTCTCACCCAATAGGCAAGAAATTACCTATATGGCATATGATAAGAATAAAACACCTCATGTGTATCTTCAGCAAATTGAAATGGGGCAAAGAGAATTAATTGGAACTTTTGACAATATGACAATTGCCCCTCGTTTTTCGCCAGATGGGCAAAAAGTAATTATGAGTTTATTACAAAATAATGGCAGCGCAAACCTTTACACAATGGATCTGCGCACACGCACCATGACGCGCTTAACCACAACTAAAGCCATTGATACCTCAGCCTCTTATTCACCTGATGGCAAACAGATCGTCTTTTCATCCGACCGCGATGGTACACCACAAATTTATGTCATGAATGCCGATGGCACTAACCCTTACCGTATTTCTTTTAATGAAGGCAACTATTCCACCCCCGTTTGGTCACCGCGCGGTGACTATATCGCTTTTACAAAGCAATTTCAGGGACAATTCTCCATTGGTGTTATGCACCCCGATGGGCAAGGCGAACGGCTTTTAACCACAGGTTTTCATAATGAAGGGCCCACTTGGGCACCCAATGGTCGTGTGCTCATGTTCTTTCGTCAAAATGCGGGTGTAGGAACAAAAATTTACACAATTGATATTACTGGGCGCAATGAACGCCAATTACCAACCCCCCATGATGCCTCTGACCCAGCATGGTCAGCCTTACTTACTGTGCATTCATATAGCAAATAAACAAAAAACCAACCAACACACACCTATCTTGTAATGGCGCTTTATTAATCTTCCACAAACTATAATGAAACCGCCCCCACTCTAATCTAAAACCGCCACTCTCTCAATCACCGCATCTACCTATCACCACCCCCACCCCAATACACCACAACCACTCTACATATTGCATCTCTTATGCGCCATCCAGCGCACATTTTCACACCATGGCCATAACTTCCACCCCACAAACTTCCACACCCCATACATCCACCCTATGCACGCATCCCTACCTATAGGCACACTTGAAAAGCCTTCACTTCAACACCATCCACCACAGCCTCTCCCACATGATACAAACAGATGCACCTTAAGAGAAAAAACCAACCCTGATCATGATCGGTGCACACGAGTCAACGCGTCAGACAACAACTGGCCATTCTCACGATCACCGCATCCACCTATAATCGCCCCCACACCTTACGCATCAGGCCATCCACTCTATACACCACAACCACCCTACATATCGCATCTCTTATGCACCATCCACCGCATGTTTTCACCCCATGTCCATGGTTTCTGCCTATGTAAGCTTCCACACCCCATGCATCCATCTTATGCATGCATCTCCACCCGTGGGCACGCTTAAAAAGCCTTCACTTCAATACCATCACAACCTCTCCCACATGATACAAACAGATGCGCTTTAAGGGCAAACAACCCCTGATCATGATAATGCACGCAATTAACGCCTCAACAACAACTGGCCATTCTCACGATCACCACACCCACTCTATACATACACCCCCACCCCAATACACCACAACCACCCTACATATCGCATCTCTTATGTGCCATTCCACCACACATTTTCACCCCATGTCCATAGCTTCCACCCTATTAGGCTTCCACACCTCATGCATCCACCCTATGCACGCATCCCCACCTATAGGCACACTTGAAAAGCCTTCACTTCAACACCATCCACCACAGCCTCTCCCACATGATACAAACAGATGCACCTTAAGGGCAAAACCCAATCCCGATCATGATGATGCATCACGAGTCAACGTCAACGCGTCGACAACAACTGGCTACTTTCACGATAATCGCGCTTTGCCCACATAAATGGTCAAGCACAAGAATGTTCGTGCTCTTTTGTCCATTGTCCTAAAGCTGCCAGATGGTTCATCCGTGCACGGTGATAAAAAGCCTTTTGTGCAGCTGCAACATTGTCCTGTTTTCCACCCCATGTCTTCAAAGCAGCAGATTGCAACGCACGACCATAAGAAAAAGTCAATGTCCAAGGCCACGAGCCTGAAGCATTCATAGCAGATAAATGAGCCGTGGCTTCTTCATCTGACTGGCCCCCTGAAAGAAAAGCAATTCCTGGAACAGCAGCAGGAACAGTCTGTTTGAGAACACAAAGAGTTTTTTCAGCCACTTCTTCAACACAAGCTTTACGCGCATCTTTCCCATCAATCACCATATTGGGTTTTAAAATCATACCCTCAAGTACGACGCGTGCCTCGAATAATTCTGTAAATACTGTCTTTAAAACCGCTTGCGTTACCTCAAAGCAGCGCGCAATTGAATGCTGGCGCGACTGGCCATCCATCAGCACCTCTGGCTCCACAATTGGCACAAGACCTGCCTCCTGGCATAAAGCAGCATAACGTGCCAAAGCTTGCGCATTTTGGCGTATTGCTCCTCTTGTTGGCAAAGAATACTCATCAATAGCAATCACCGCACGCCATTTGGCAAAACGTGCTCCTAAAGTAAAATAGTCCTTCAAACGTTCCCGAAGGCCATCTAACCCTTCTGTAATCGTCTCATGAGGAAAAGCTGCCAAAGGCTTAGCACCTGTATCAACCTTAATACCTGGCAATGCACCAACATCTCGAATAAGGTCGGTCAACATTCGACCAGAGGATGCTTTTTGACGAATGGTTTCATCAAATAAAATCACACCAGAAATAGCGCATTTCATAGCGTCCTTTGCAGTAAAAAGCATTTCACGATAAGCCCGGCGATGATCCTCATTTGCTTCCAAACCAATTGATTCAAACCGTTTACCAATTGTCGCATTGCTTTCATCTGCAGCCAAAATACCTTTTCCTGCACTGACCAAAGAAAGCGCTATATCTTCAAGACGTTCTTTCATAAAAAGCTCCTCTTTTTTCCCAATTTTTCTCAACAACAATCAACAACAATAGCTCATCAGAAAGCTTCCCATAAGCCATCATATATGCATAACTTACTCAAGCCTGCATTAAAGCCAAAACACCAGGAAGGCTTTTTCCTTCCATCCATTCCAAAAAAGCCCCTCCAGCGGTCGAAAGATAAGTAAAATCATCCGCAACACCCGCATGGTTGAGCGCAAAAACTGTATCACCACCCCCAGCAATTGACACTAACTTACCTTGTTGAGTACATTTTGCAACGTGGCGTGCAACTGCAATCGTCCCCTGATCAAAGGGGGAAACCTCAAAAACACCAAGCGGCCCATTCCACACAACAGTTGCAGCAGTATCAATCATCTCATTAATCTGGGCAATAGAACGCGGGCCAATATCCAAAATCATCTCATTATCAGAGATATCCTCAAGATCACACTGACGATGCGGGGTATTTTTTTCACAACGCAATCCAACCACCACATCCACCGGTAAAACAAGCTCACAGTCATATTCGTGCGCTTTTTCAATAATTTCTTCAACCGTTTCCATTAAAGTGTGCTCATAAAGTGATTTACCAATAGCATAGCCTTGTGCTGCTAAAAAACTATTAGCCATACCGCCACCAATCACCAAAGCATTGACCTTTTGAACCAAATGATTGAGCACAAAAAGCTTACTTGAAACCTTAGCACCACCCACAACAGCCGCTAGCGGATACGTCGGGTCACCAAGCCCTTGTTCTAAAGCATGCAATTCGCGTTGCAAAGAACACCCTGCATAAGAAGGCAAAAAATGCGTAATCCCCTCTGTTGAGGCATGAGCACGGTGAGAAACAGAAAAAGCATCATTCACATAAATGTCAGCACTGCATGCTAAAGCTTCAGCAAAAGCATCATCATTGTCCTCTTCATCTTGATGAAAACGCAGATTTTCAAGAAGCAGAATCTCACCCTCTTTTAAGGCTTGAACAGCAGAACGCACCTCAAGACCAAAACATTTGTCTAAAAAAGAAACTTCCTGCCCCATAATTTTGGAAAGAGCCTGCGCAACAGGACGAAGCGAAAGCTCTGGAACCTTTTGCCCTTTAGGGCGACCACAATGGGAAATCAGTATAATCTTAGCACCGCGCTTTTGCAGTTCAACCAGCGTTTCTTTATGTCGCTTAAGACGTGTCTCATCACATACTTTTCCCTGCAACATCGGAACGTTAAAGTCCACCCGTACCAGCACACATTTTCCTGCAACATCAGCCTCATCAATTGTCCGAAACCCCATTATTTCTCCCTCTTTTTGATTCTTTTCACCAATTGTTTTAGCTTAACTCTTTTATCCAAAAAGTTCTCGCAATCCACATATCTCTTTTTGAAACCTCTCAATTAAACAGCAATACTTCTCTTTAAGTCCAAGAGTAAAAAACAAATGTTCATCTCTATTCTTTTTAAAAAAGACTCTTCTTTTTTAAAAGAAATTTCATGAAGCTTGCTGCACAAAGAAAACTCTCGCTAGCATGCCCATTAAAAAGAAACCAAAGCTCCTCTTTTAGTCCTCTTTTTTACAAGGTTTTGGCAAAAGCCACAGCAGTATCAGCCATGCGGTTTGAAAAGCCCCATTCATTATCATACCAAACAAGAACCCGGCAAAGCTTACCATCAACAACTTTAGTTTGCTCAGCTTGAACAATGGCTGAATGCGGATTATGATTAAAATCACTGCTGACAAGTTTTTCTTCTGTATAATCTAAAATGCCCTTAAGCTGGCCTTGCGCAGCCTCACAAATGGCAGCATTAATCTCTTCAACAGTTGTGGAACGCTGAGCTGTAAAGGTCAAATCAACAACAGAAACATTAGGCGTTGGAACACGAATGGCCACACCATCTAGGAGACCTTTTAATTCCGGCAAAACCAATCCCACTGCCTTAGCAGCCCCCGTTGATGTAGGGATCATAGAAAGAGCAGCAGCACGAGAACGGTAAAGATCACGGTGCATTGTATCTAAAACAGGTTGATCACCCGTATAGGAATGGATTGTCGTCATAAAGCCCTTTTCAATGCCAACAACCTTGTGGAGCACTTGCGCAACAGGTGCCAAACAATTGGTTGTACAAGAAGCATTCGACACCACCTGATGTTCTTTACTTAAAATCTGGTGGTTAACCCCATACACCACAGTCAAATCAGCATCATTAGAAGGTGCAGAAATAAGAACACGCTTTGCACCCGCCACCAAGTGGGCACTGGCTTTATCGCGCTCGGTAAAAAAACCTGTACATTCCAGGGCAACATCAATACCCAAATCCTTCCAAGGTAAATGCGCCGGGTCACGCTGTGCTGTTACCTGAATCAAACCATACCCAACATCAAGTGTATCACCCACCACCTTAACAGGTGCACCAAAACGCCCGTGCACCGAATCATAGCGTAATAAATGGGCATTGGTTTCCACAGAACCTAAATCATTGATCGCAACAACCTCAATATCTTTGCGTCCACTTTCAACAATAGCACGCAAGATAGAACGCCCAATACGACCAAATCCATTAATTGCAACGCGAATACTCATTTGATTTTTCCCTCATTGATTTGTTTCAATCTTTCTTCAACAACAGCAACTACATTTTCACATGTAATCCCAAAATGCATATAAAGATCGTCCATCGGTGCACTTGCACCAAATCCTTCCATACCAATAAATACACCATCACTACCAATAAAATAATCCCATCCTTGCCGAATGGCTGCCTCAACAGCAATTTTAAGGGGAGCATCGCCAATTAAAGCATTTTGATAGGCAGCAGATTGTTCAAAAAACAGCTCAAAACAAGGGACAGAAACCACACGCGTTGGAATACCCTTTTCTTCTAAAATAGCATGCGCTTCTACAATAATTTCCACTTCTGAACCTGAAGCAAAAAGAGTAACTTGAGCCGTATCACTTGCCATGAGTAATTCATAAGCACCAAGCATACATAAATTGTCTTCTTTATAATCCCGGCGCAAAAGTGGTAAATTTTGCCTGCTCAAAGCCAAAGTAGAAGGCGTCTTACATGCCCTCAAAGCCAATTGCCAACATTCCACCGTTTCCACAGCATCAGCAGGCCTGAAAACAAAATGATTAGGAAGTGCGCGCAAAGAAGCCAAATGCTCTACTGGCTGATGAGTTGGCCCATCCTCACCAAGACCGATGGAATCATGGGTCATCACATAAATTACCCGCAACCCCATTAAGGAAGACAAACGCATGGCAGGGCGCATATAGTCAGAAAAACATAAAAAAGTCCCACCATAAGGAATGAACCCTCCATAAAGAGCAAGGCCATTCATCACCGCACCCATTGCGTGCTCGCGAATACCATAGTGCAAATAACGACCTGAAAAATCCTCAGCAGTAATGCTTTTCATCTGGCTTGTTTTTGTACAGTTGGAACCAGTTAAATCAGCAGAACCACCAATGGTTTCAACAACCACCCCGTTAATGACTTCAAGAGCCATTTCAGAAGCTTTACGCGTTGCAACATGCGGACAATCTAAAACCAATTGCTTTTTATATTCATCAAGCACACTCTCAAAGCTACTTACAAGATCGCCACGCATCAACCGTTCAAATTCAGCCCGCTTTGACACAGGTAAAGCAGAAAGCTGTGCTTCCCATTTTTTGCGCTTTTTTGCAGCACTAAGACCTGCCAAACGCCAACTGTCAAGAATATCAGAAGGGACAACAAAAGGCTCTTGTGCCCAACCTAAAGCTTTACGGGTTGCAGCAATTTCTTCTGCCCCCAAAGGTGACCCATGAACCTTATTAGTCCCCCCTTTACGAGGTGCCCCAAAACCAATAATTGTTTTACACGCAATAAGAGTGGGTTTATCAGAAGTTTTCGCCGTCTCAATGGCTCGTGCCAATGCACTTTGATTATGCCCATTGACCTTAATGGTATTCCAACCACACGCTTTAAAACGTGCCACTTGGTCTGTACTATCTGTAAGAGAGATAGCCCCATCGATCGATATATCATTATCATCCCAAAATACAATCAGCTTATTTAGTTTTAAATGACCAGCAAGCGAAATTGCTTCTTGGGCTATACCTTCCATTAAACACCCATCGCCAACCAAAACATAAGTATAATGATTGATCAAATCACCAAAACGTGCGTTTAATAAACGCTCACCCAATGCCATCCCAACAGCATTAGCAAGCCCCTGCCCAAGTGGCCCAGTGGTTGTCTCAACTCCTGCACCATGACCATATTCTGGATGCCCAGCAATTTTAGAACCCATTTGGCGAAAATTGCGGATATCATCAAGAGAGATATCTTCATAGCCTGAAAGATACATTAAAGCATAAAGCAACATTGACCCATGCCCGGCTGATAAAACAAAGCGATCGCGGTTGGGCCAACGAGGGTTTTTTGGGTCATGCACTAAAAATTTTGTGTAAAGAACTGTCGCAATATCAGCCGCCCCCATTGGCAAGCCAGGATGACCAGACTGTGCTTTTTCAATCGCATCAATAGCAAGAAAGCGAATAGCATTGGCCATTTGATTTTGTTGTTCAGTATTTGTCATGAATGATCGACCATTTTTTTAATTTGTTATTTTTCCACAACTTGAAGACATTTTATAATACGTATATACTTTGCTGTATATGTCTTGTAATTACGTCTTTCTATTTTCTTTCTTACACTTTTTATGCCTCTAATTTTACGTTTTTACGCCCTTAAACTATGCCCTAACATGCATGCCAATTATGCTTATAACATTTATGCCAACAGTGTTTAAAAATCCAGTTTTTAATTAATATCAACATCCTGTTTTTCTTGCCAAAATATTCTTTATCTTTCACAATAAAATGCATGCAACAAAAGAGAATGAGTGATTCGTCTTTATAAAAAGGCTTAAAGTTAAAGGATATAATCACTATGAACCAAGAGACTGATATTCTGCCACAAGCTTTAAAGCAACTAGAAAAAGCACTCAGAAACTTAGAGGCTGCCATTACCAATCAGCATACTCTTATCGACAAACACAATGAATGGGAAGCAGAAATTCAACAAATGAACGCTGATCGTAGCCGCCTTGCTCAAGAACTTGATAAATCAGAAGCCCATGCAGAGCGGCTAGAGATAACCAATAAAGAGGTTTCCAAACGGTTGATTCGTGCTATGGAAACAATTCGTGTTGTACTTGACAGGTAAAGGTTTAAACCATGGAAACTGTTTCTGTCACTATTGATGGCAAAATTTATCGTATGGCTTGCGATAAAGGGCAAGAAAGCCACCTTCAGCAGCTTGCTGCCCAATTAGATCAATATATCACACACCTGAAAAATGATTTTGGGGAAATCGGTGATCATCGCTTATCCGTTATGGCCGGCATTATGATTATCGATGAAATGGAAGAAATAAAACGAGAAAATAAAAAATTGCAAGAAAGCTACGCAACTCTCTTACAACAAAACTCTGAACGAGACCAAACCTTAAGCAAAATTGTGCACGAAACAACTGAGCGTATTGAAAAGCTGACCAATCAATTACTCTTGCAAGACGATGAGGCTAATCTCACACCCTCTTAAAATAACAGCAAAAAGCATAAGGCATAAGGTTTTCATGCGTCCAAAAAATCATTCAAATGTCAAATAATCATTTAAATATCACTTAAATGTCAAAGCTTGCAAACACTCAAAGCACAAACCACACATTTTCTAAGCCTTACAGCTTTCAAGCTTTTTGCTAAAAGTTAAGAGTATGCATCTGTTCAACAGGCTTCTTTGAGCACCTTTTTTAAAACACCCTTTAAAAGGGTCAAACACTTTTTGAATTGTTTAAACAACAAGAAGCAATACGCAATAAATTTGTTGCACCAGGCGTTCCAAAGGGAACTCCAGCAATCACAATAAACCGATCACCCGCCTGACAAAAGCCTTCCTGAAAGGCAATTGCAGCTGCACGATGAACCATATCATCTAAATCATGCGCATCCTCACTAACCACACAATGAAGCCCCCAAACCAAAGCTAACCGCCGCGCTGTCTTAACAATCGGCGATAAAGCAATGATAGGTCTGTTTGGGCGTTCACGTGATGTACGCACACCTGTTGCACCTGAAGCAGTATAGGCAACAATAGCTTCTAACTGCAGTGTTTCAGCTATCTGACGGGCTGCAAAAGAAATCGCATCTGGCCCTGTTGCTTCTGGTTTGGGGCGCTGCGCATTAACCATTGTAGCATAGGTGTGATCACTCTCAACCTGCTTTGCAATACGGTCCATCATGCCCACAGCCTCTTCAGGGTAAAGACCAGAAGCTGATTCTGCCGATAACATCACCGCATCAACACCAGCATAAACAGCTGTAGCCACATCAGAAACTTCTGCCCGTGTTGGTACAGGCGCCGTAATCATTGATTCAAGCATCTGCGTTGCAACAACCACAGGCTTTCCTGCCAAACGGCACGCTTTGATAATCTTCATCTGAAGAGATGGCACTTGTTCTAAAGGCACTTCCACCCCAAGATCTCCCCGTGCAATCATAAGACTATCAGAAACATCAATAATGTCTTCTATATGCTCTAAAGCCTGAGGTTTTTCGATCTTAGCCATCAAGGATACTTTGCCTTGCGTTAGCTTTTGAACCGATAAAATATCTTCCGGGTGTTGGATAAAAGAAAGTGCCACCCAATCAACTGACTGTTCTAAAACAGCCATAAGATCAGCATGGTCTTTTGATGTCATCGTCCCACAAGGCAAAACCGTATCAGGAAGATTAATCCCCTTGCGATCAGAAATATGTGTTCCAGCAATCACACGGCACTCAATAGAAGCACCATCACAAGCTTCAGCCAAAAGTTCAAGCTTCCCATCATCCAGCAATAAACGATCACCGGGTTTAACAGCCGCTAAAACTTCCCTATGGGGTAAAAAAACACGCCGTGCATCACCAAGCACATCTTTATTATCTAACGTAAAACGCTGCCCAATAACCAAATTCTCTTTGCCATTTTCAAAACGCCCGATTCGTAATTTCGGCCCTTGCAGATCTGCTAAAATGCCAATAGGCCGACAAACCGCCTTTTCAACAGCCCGTATACGCTCAACCACATCACGCATTGTCGCATGATCTGTGTGGCTCATATTAATCCGAAAAACATCCGCTCCAGCTTTAAAAAGCTTTTCAATCATTGATACTGAAAAAGAAGAGGGACCAAGTGTAGCAATGATTTTAATGTTACGTGCACGTTTCATGGTGAACCCTCCCCTAACCCCCCTAAAGTATTAGGAGACTTTGAAGTTGAATTATTCAAAAAAGGCTTATCAGTTAACTGGACCATCCAACTGGTTTGATTACCTGTATCAATTTCTTCAAATGTAGCCTTTTGAAACCCCCTCGCAAAACAATCATGAACACCCTCAATAACAAATTTGCTATCCTTCACACACATTGTTATAGAACCAACCCAACTGCCTTTTTTTTGTGCATCTTCTGCATATAAATAATAAAACCGTGATGAAAGCGGCCCATCAATCAGGGATTTACACACTGTAGGTGGAATAACCCACCAGCCTTCACTCACCCAGTCTGAAAGTGTGCGATAGCCAAGGGCAATACCCACTGTTTTTTGAGTCATATTACAAACCCGAAAATCAGCTTTTACATATCCGGTAAATAAGAACAAAAGAAGAACGTTTAACAGAAAAACCTTCAACTTTTTATGCCTTCCTTGTCCAAATATACTTTTGTGCTTTTTGACATTTTTAAGCCCAATTTTACAAAAACAGTCCTTACAATAAAACATTCATCCCTTCTTTTCTTTTTTCTTCAAAATACTGCAGCTTTAAAGTGTGATTTATCATATTTTTATTTTATTTCTTTTTTATCTTCTCTTTATCCATGTATAAGCTTATCTTCTCTTTATTCACGCATATATTTTTTCATTCACACTATTTAAAGCGAATTTGTAAAAAAGTGAAACGATTGACTTTTTTCCCACTCTTCAGGCACCCCTAATGTATCAGGCACCCTTAATGTAAGAGTTTATTATTCAAAGAGTTAATTTATAACACACACCTTGGAGAAAAATATAATGAGCACTCTAGCCGATGAAACACAAGCCGTATCCGCCAATCAATTGCGCGCTTTTATTGAACGTATTGAACGATTAGAAGAAGAAAAAAAAGCAATTTCCGACGATATTAAAGACGTTTATACGGAACTTAAAGGATCTGGCTTTGACAGTAAAGCCGTGCGCCACATTATACGACTGCGCAAAAAAGAAGATCATGAACGTAGCGAAGAAGAAGCTATCATCCAACTTTATAAAAATGCACTCGGCATGGATTAATTTAAATAATGGATTAATTTAAGCAATTATCTTTTTCAATAGCTTCACGCAAAAGCTCAAGATCCAACCATTCTTCTTCCTTTTGCGTGCACAAGTTCTTTTTCTCTTCAAGTGCTGCAGATAAACGCTCAAAACGAGCCTGATCACAGCTATAAAGCGCAGAATCAGACAATTCTTTTTCAAGGTTTCTGATCTCATTTTGTAAAAGCGTTATGTGTTCAGGCAAGTGCTCCAGCGCGTAGACCTGCTTATAAGACAATCTGCGCGGCGTTATTTTTGAAGAAGAAGCTGTTTGTTTTTTCCGATCACGTGCAACAGGCTTTTGCAATTCTTGACGCTGCGAAAGCTCAGCCTGCTTTCTTTGTGCCATCATATCACTATAACCACCAGCATAAAGGGTCCAGCGCCCATTACCTTCAGGTGCCAAAACATGAGACACAGTTCGATCTAAAAAATCTCTATCATGGCTAACCACTATCACTGTTCCTGCAAAATCAGAAATAAGTTCTTGAAGCAAATCCAATGTTTCCATATCAAGATCATTGGTTGGTTCATCTAAAATCAAACAATTTGCAGGCTGTAATAAAAGCCGCGCTAACATTAAACGGGCTCTTTCCCCCCCTGATAATTCTTTAATAGGGGTATAAGCTTGCTCAGGCAAAAACAAACAATCTTTAAGATAAGAAACAACATGGCGCTGCTGCCCATTAATGAGCACACTATCACCCCTGCCACCTGTTAAATAATGGGCTAAAGTTTCTTCCCCGTCTAAAATCCGCTGTTGATCAAGCAGAGCCATCGTCACATTAACCCCATGCTTAATCACCCCACTGTCTGCCAACTCGCGGCCAATTAAAACAGAAAGAAGCGTTGTTTTTCCAACACCATTGGGACCTACAATGCCAACCTTGTCACCACGCTGCAAACGCAATGAAAAATCTTTAACAATAACGCACTCACCATAAGACTTAGAAATCCCTTTTGCTTCAAGCACCAATTGACCACAATCTTGGCGCTCAGATACCGCAAAAAGCGCGCGTTCTGCAGGCCCTTTATAGGTTCGATGAAGTTTTCGCATCTCCTTTAATGCGCTCAAACGCCGTTCATTACGCTTGCGCCTTGCGCTTACTCCATAGCGCACCCATTGCTCTTCACGAACAATCTGACGCTCCAATTTATGATGATCACGCGCCTCTTTTTCCAGCTCTTTATCACGCCAACTTTCAAATGCAGAAAAACGCTTTTCAACCCTTTTAGTCACACCCCGATCAAGCCATACGGTTGAATGCGCCACTGTTTCTAAAAATCGCCGATCATGCGAAATAACAACAATTGCTGAACGTAAAGAACACAAAACACCTTCAAGCCACTCAATGGTTGATACATCAAGATGGTTGGTCGGTTCATCTAATAAAAGAATATCTGGTTTTGCTGCAATCGCCTGCAGTAAGGATACGCGCCGCTTTTCTCCACCAGAAAGCGTTGTTAATTTCTCAGTCCCTACAAAACCAAGATCTCTAAGAAGGGTCTGCACCCATTGAACATCATGCCCATCGTTTAAACCAGCCTCTACACAAGTATAAACATCATCACCCCCTGAAAAATCAGAGCTTTGTGATACATAACGCACATGCGCGCGAGGGTGGTGAAAAATTTCACCTTCACTAGGCTCCAATAGACCAGCTGCAATTTTTAAGAGTGTTGATTTTCCACACCCATTGCGGCCAACAAGTGCAATACGTTCCCCCTGCCCAACCGATAAGCAAGCCTGATTGAGCAAAGGGGTTGTTCCAAAAGTTAAAACAATACGATCAAGTCGTAAAAGCGGTACACCCATTAATAAGGCTGTACGGGTTGTGGGCAAGGAGCCTGATAAAGCTGACCTCTCGCATCACGATAAGTGCACAATTGTGGTACAGGTTGTGGGCAAGGAGCTTGGTAAAGCTGACCTCTCACATCACGATAGGTGCACAATGGTACTTGCTGAGGCATTTTCTGTTTTTTCTGAGCAGCAGCAGCACCTGTTACTGTACCTGCAATAGCACCAATTGCTGCACCTGGAACTGCTCCAGAACTGCTTCCACTAATTGCTGTGCCGGCCAAAGCACCTAATGCAGCACCACCAACACCATATCCTGCAACTGTTTGCTCAGTTGTTGTGCAAGCTACCGAGCTTAACCCAACGATTGCAACAACCGTCATTGTTAAAATTGACTTTAACATATCAAAACCCTTTCTTTGTTAAAAACAAAATAAAGTTACATGTATCTATCAACCCTTACCCTTTTTGCTCTCACTATTTTATTCTTATACATTGAAAAGAGCTTCGTAGAATAAGTATAGATATTCATAATATAACTTTGCTATACCATAAATGGCAATAAAAAGTTCTACAAATACAACTAGTTTACAATGGTATAAATCATAATAAATATGAATATTGCACCAGGAGCTACTTTTAAAAAAACTCCTGAGATTTCTGTATCGGCTTAAAGCACCCTCAACCAAAATATTAACAGGGCACCATGAACACTATAATCTGCAATTTATCGCTTAGTTGTTGTATAAACTACAAAGTCTAACTTAATGATTGAAACAACCACCATTTGTTAAAACTGATCTTAAGTATATCAAAATTCCCTCCTTGTAAAAATAAAACAAAATTACACCCCATTAGCACATATCTTTCTGCCCCCGCTATTTTATTTATGCATTAAGAAGAGCTTTATGGAATTAAGTATAGATGCTTATAATATAAGTAATATATTATAGCTTTCAGTAATATAGTCTCCACATTATAAATAACAATATAAATAGCAATAAACAGTTGCACAAATATTTAGCATGCAGCAGCAATTGATTGCGCTGCTGCACTCACACAGTTATCGCAAATTTTCTTAAGTTATCTCCAAGAATTATCTTTCCTGTTACACATGCCTGGTGCATGATCAACGGGCAAATCACTAAAAAGAGCATCTAATAATTCTGGATCAACGCGCCTACAAGCCATCGAACTTAAACCAACAACTAAAACAATTACCATTGTTAAAATTGGTTTTAACATATCAAAATCCTTTCTTTGTTAAATACAAAATGAATTCATATGTTTTATCAGTTCTTATACCTCTTGTATTCTTGCTTCTTTACTCTTACACATTAAGAATAAGCAGGTATAGATGCTAATATTATAGCTTTGCCATAGTATAAATGACAATAAAAAGTTCCACACACACGGTTAGAAAGTGTTAAAGAAGACCCAAAAGACACATTTTGCTTCAAAATGGGCCATTGAACACCTGACATCGTTAAACCTTGTAAATCAGAAAATCCGATAATACTTAACAGACAACCGTCAGGTAAATCACACGAAAAGGGCTTTGGCACAATCGGCCACCCTTCTTCACGACCACTCGTCAACAAAACTGAAATACCTTGCTCTTCCATGGCTATTGCTTGTGTCATATGAGAAAGGCTATGATCACTGCGCTCACCTCCAAAAGCACCGCATAAAATAAGCCGTTGAGCTCCCTCTCTTAAAGCTCTCTGACATGCTAATGCTCCATCTGTTGCATCTTTATTAGCAGGAAAAGCTTCACGGGGAACATCACCATATGTGTGCAGTAAAGTTTGATCACAAGAATCAAAATCCCCTAACCAAAGTTCAGGCACCACATTTAATGCTGCAGCATGGCGCATCCCCCCATCAGCAGCAATGACTCGGCTTTTGCGAATTTGGTTGAGCAAACGATTGGTGACAAAAATATCTCCATTTAACAATATTGTAAATGTTGTCATGACATATTATGCCTTTCATGAAGCTTCTTTTTTATTATTTCTATAAGCTACCATCATAAAGAAGCCAAAAGGATCCTCGATTGTAATAAAACAAAAAAATACACATGAAATTTTTAAAGAAAAATATTCAACAAACAAGGTGCGCAATGATCCAAGGCATCAGATTTCTGATCCAAAGCATCAGATTTTTTCAGCAAATAGGCGTTTTGAGCAAAATCTGGTCAATAGCGATCATAAGCTTCCTGTTTTTATTGTCTGCATGTCACACTGCTTTCCAAGTGAACAATAAGCTTCATTCTTCCCGTTCTCCTGTTACAGAAGATCACACTGGTGAAATAGTCGACCAAACCAATAATAAAAATGATCTCTATACGACACTGGGCGCTACATACCATTCACGTATTTTGCAAACATATGGTGGTCAATATTACAATCCAAAACTTGAACAGATGTTAGCAAAAATCGTAAACAGACTAACAGCTTCCTCACAAAGTCCTGACCAAACCTATTATGTCACTATTTTAGACACAGAAAATATCAACGCATTTGCCCTTCCAGGTAGCTATATTTATGTCACCCGTGGCATGCTGGCATTAGCCAATGATACTTCAGAAGTTGCAGCAATCTTAGCCCATGAAATAGCACACATTACAGCCAATCATGGCATCTTGCGTCTTCAAAAAGAAATTGAGCTAAAACTTGCAGATCATGCTGCCACAAACATACTAGAGCATTCTAACACCAAATCGCACAATATTTTGAAAGATAAAAAACAACTGGCGCAATTTACGCGTAGCCAAGAACTCCAAGCCGATTCAATAGGGATCGAAATGCTTAACCAAGCTGGCTATGATCCATTTGCATTTCCACGCTTTCTAAAATCAATGGAAGCTTATAGTGTCTTTCGCAATAGCTCATCGTCCACAAATGTTTCACTTGATTTTTTGGCAACTCATCCAACCACTCCACAAAGAATCCAACTTGCTATAAAAAAAGCGCACGAAATCAGTGCACCTAACATTGGAGAAACCGATCGTGACAGTTTTTTAAAATATATTGATGGTATGATTTTTGGTGGAAGCCTTCACGAAGGATATATCCGAGGAAACCAATTTATTCATCCACAATTACATATAGCTTTTTCTGTCCCCAATAATTTTACCATAAACACGTCAGGATATGCTGTTGTTGCCAGTGGCCCAGACAAAACCGCCATCCGTTTTGATGCAGTACCTCTGCCTGAAAATATGTCTGCTAGTGATTATCTAAAAAGTGGATGGGTCGCAGGGCTTGATCAAGCCTCTGTTAAGTCCACCACCATCCAAGGTTTAGCTGCAGCTTACGCCCATGCATCCAATGAACATTGGCAATTTGATGTTGTTGTCATTCCCATTAAAGACCAGGTCTTGCGTTTTCTCACCGCCGCCCCTCATCACCCTCAAAACTTTAACCATATTACCAAAAGCACCATCGAAAGTTTTCATTTACTTTCATCGCGGGCGTTAAATAAACTCAAACCTTTAAGGCTTCGTGTTATACGCGTAAAAAAAGGAGAAAGTGTTGCAGACCTTGCTGAAAAAATGCAAGATACAGCCCATAAAGAAAAGCTGTTTCGCATTATGAATGCACTTTCTCCAACCCAAATTCTACATGAGGGAGAACGCGTCAAAATCATTGCTGAATAAGATGTAAACAGCTCAATTCTTAAAGCAACTTTTAATCTTAAAGCAACTTTTAAGGCTCTTTTAAGCGTTTTACTGGTTTGAGCACTTCAAATGATTTATACTTTACGCCTAATGCCTTCACTTCAAACGCTTATGCTTTAAATACTTACAGTTATACTTTAAATACTTACACTTCATAAGCATCAGCTGGGTTAACATTAAGCAAAGCACAACGCAGCTTTTGCAAAGCGCGCGCTTCAATTTGGCGCACCCGCTCTTTTGAAATTCCTAATTTCTCACCTAAAAATTCTAAAGTAGCACTTTCTTCATTTAAGCGGCGAAAACGAATAATTTCAAGCTCTCGTTCATTTAAAATTTGTAAAGCATCATAAAGCCACTGTGTGCGTCTTTGACCATCAATTACTTTTTCAATTAAAGAATCAGGAAGCGGCTTTTCATCCACTAAAGTATCAAGTTTAGTAACTGAATTATCATCATTCTCAGAAACAGACATACTCAATGAATTATCAGTGCCAGAAAAGCGAAAGTCCATCGTTTCAACATCGCTCACTGAAACACCAAGCTTTTCAGAAATAACGCGAAAAATATCTTGTTTGCTCATAGTGCTATCATCTTGCACCAATTGAGCCCGCAAACGACGAAGATTAAAGAAAAGAGCTTTTTGGGAAGAACTCGTTCCCCCTCGAACAATCGACCAATTGCGCAAAATATAATCTTGAATAGAAGCACGAATCCACCATGTTGCATAGGTTGAAAAACGCACATCCCGGTCCGGTTCAAAACGCGCAGCCGCCTCTAAAAGCCCCACATATCCTTCTTGAACCAAGTCGCTTAATGGCATTTTAAAGCGCTTAAAACGACTAGCAATTGAAATAACCAAACGCATATGCGCTGCTGCAATTTGGTGCATAGCTTTATCATCACGCTTGTCCTTCCAGCGTAAAGCTAAATCATGCTCCTTCTTTTTTTCAAGATAAGGCGCCTGCATTGCAGAACGCATCATATTGCGTCCCAGACTTTTGTCAGCATCGCTATAATTTTTGCTACTTTTGTAAACTGCATTTGAAAGATTACGCATTACAACCCCTGCGATTAAAATTATCAAATTTGCTTTGATAACGACCCACTTGCTCTCTCATATAAAAGAACGTAAAAATTGTTTATTGCGTCTATACTACTTTAACGTGTAGTTTGCAACTTATAATTGTTTTTGTTGTAAGAGCCCAATTTATGCGATGAAAATTTAAGAGGTAACGTGCAATAAAAAATAGAGAAAACCTCGCCCTTAGCAGTAAAGCAAAGCACTCTTCCCTCACATCTTTATTGCCACAAAAACAAGGCCATAAAGGATACAAAAAACACAGATTCTTTTGTTGAAGGGTCAATAAATTATTTTTATGTTGGAAGATCCATCTTTATGCTAGCACTCTTTTAACACAACCTATACTTGTGAATATACACACGCAAAGGGTCAACTGAATAAAGCAAAGAAGAAATTTTCAAGCAAAAACGATGCAAAGAAACATTAAAACCACAAGAATGATTGAAGAAAGCGCAACAAATGTGCTAGAGAAACGGCATAGATACTAAAGTGCCAAAAACACATCTTCTTGCCCATAAAAAAGCCGAGAAAGAAAACAACGATGGATAGCGAAACTGTTCACAAGAATGATATTCGTGTCGAAAACCCTGAAAATGACAGATTTGAGGGGTTGCGTTTTTATGCCCATAAAAGTGGCACAGATACAGAAGTTGAAACACACAATACAATAAATAATGAAGATTTAGCTACCGCCTTTGCTCAACGTGTTACACGTTTTTGTGCTTCAGCTAATGGAGATTTCACCCTTAGCTGCGATGGAATTGTACGCTGGATTGGCCAAGCAGTGGCACAACTAACCTCAACTGATAATATTTTAAAGCCCAAGCTTATTCTCTTAGCAGATGCACAATTAACTGGCGAAGCCCGCGATAAAGTGGTCGCACGATTGGAGCGTTTTGTAACTTTTCATTTTGAAACAGCCTTAAAACCACTTTTTGATTTACGCAATGCTGATACTTTGAGTGGACCAATGCAGACTCTTGCTCTACAACTTGTAGACAATTTGGGCATTTTACCGCGTCGAAAAGTGGCTGAAACTGTCAAAAATCTTGGTCAAGAATCACGTGCAGTATTACGACAACTAGGAGTTCGTTTTGGCGCTTTTCATATCTACCTCACAGGAGTGCTCAAGCCCACTGCAGCCCAAGCCATTACACTTCTTTGGAGCCTTTATAAAGAAGAGCGTGACCAAATTGGTTTAAGTGAAATTTTAGCCGCTTTAACTGCTGGGCGAACTTCACTGATTATTGATCCAACATATAATCCTCAAATTTATCATCTTGTTGGTTATCAAATTTTAGGGCGGCGTGCTGTACGTATCGATATTTTAGAACGTCTTGCCAACCTTATTCGCCCTGCACTCCATTGGAAGCCAGGCATAGAACCCAAACCTGAAGGTGCCTATGATGGCAAAAGTTTTTTTGTCACACCAACGATGATGTCCATTCTTGGTGCCAATAGTGCAGACATGGAAGAAATTCTCAAAGGTCTTGGTTATCAATCACAACCCAAAAGTAGCGCTGAACTTCAAAAAGAGCTCACGCACAAAGAATCCTTTGCAAGTGATGTAATAACAAAAGAAAACTATCCTTTAGCAGAATTTGTGGGCAATCAATGGCAAGACATCCTAGCATCAGAAACAATGCAGGAAGAAAAAAAGGCTTCATCTTCATCTGCTTGTATTGAAGAACCATCTTGTTCAAAAGATCATTTATCAGCTGCTGAACCTGATTTACCAGCTGCTGAACCCGTTGGTGCTTTTGCACACCAAAACTGCCTAGCAGCAGAAGACAAAATTGTTTTATTATGGCGTTACAATTATCAGCACAATCGCCTTTATAGCAATCGCGCTAAATCTGAGCAAAAACGGCAAAACAAACACAGAAAAACTTTCAAAAAAGAAGCCAATCCAAACAAAGCCCCCTTCAAAAAAGAGGCATCACAAACCACCTCTACCCATAAATACACTAAAACATCCACTCAATACGCAAAGAACAAACCATCTCAAACACGAAAACACCCCGATCCTGATTCACCTTTTGCAAAATTAGCAGCGCTTCGTAACCAACTTCAAAGCGATAAGGATGTACATATCATTCCCTTTAAAGGTCATTAAAATGGGAAATGGAGTTTAATCTTGGCCTACGTTGTAACCGATAATTGTATCCAGTGTAAATACACTGATTGTGTTGAAGTTTGCCCTGTTGATTGTTTTTATGAAGGTGAAAATATGCTTGTCATTCACCCTGATGAATGCATCGACTGTGGTGTATGCGAACCAGAATGCCCTGCTGAAGCCATTAAGCCTGATACAGAACCAGGGCTAGAAACATGGTTAGAGCTCAATCGTGAGTATGCAACTAAATGGCCTAATTTAACCACCCAAAAAAGTCCTCTTCCCCAAGCAAAAGAAATGGACGGTGTTCCCAATAAATTAGAAAAGTATTTTTCAGAAAATCCAGGAAGTGGTGAATAATAACTCCATAATGTATTGTTCTCTTTTGAAAAAAACTTAGATTATTTCATGTAATAACAAAAATCTTAAGTGAAATGATTGATTTTTTTCATTTTAAATGTTAACAATGTCTTAATAAAGCCATTTTGCTAAGTATTTTGTTTTGCTTTTTTATAAAGCAAAGTGTTTTTTTATTTGTAACTGGAAACACTCAACTTCTATGCTATATCGACCAGCATAATATGCATAAGTTGCAGAAGACTCAGTTTTCAGGCGTTTCAACTTGTTCTCCGACATCATTGTTGGTTACAAAGGGAGTAAATTAATATGGCGTCCCAGCGAAAGAAAACCTCTAGTGTTAAAGGGTTTTCAACCTCTGAATATATCGTCTACCCCACACATGGAGTGGGGCAAATTATAGCAATTGAAGAGCAGGAGGTTGCAGGGCATAAATTAAAGCTTTTTGTCATCCACTTTGCTAAAGATAAAATGGACGTAAAAGTGCCAGTTGCAAAAGCGCTTTCCATTGGAATGCGTAAATTATCTGAATCTGATTTAGTTGAGCGTGCATTAAAAACTCTACAGGGAAAAGCACGTGTTAAACGGGCTATGTGGTCACGCCGTGCTCAAGAATATGACACGAAAATCAATTCAGGCAATCTCGTTTTCATTGCTGAAGTAGTGCGCGATCTTTTTCGTTCAGAATTGCAATCTGAGCAATCTTATTCCGAACGCCAACTCTATGCTGCTGCACTTGATCGAATGGCGCGTGAAATTGCTATCATTAATAATCTTTCTGAAACAGAAGCTATCAATTTGATAGAAACACACCTTACCAAAGAATCCAAACGCAAATTTAAAGCTGGAATGGATGAAGAAAAAGATGACAGCAGCGCTGTCTATGCTGCATAATAAACTATAAAATATATATAAAAAGTACACTAAAACCCGTGCACTATTTATGTGAGCACGGGTTTATTTTTTGCTTAACTCAAAGCCTGCTAGCAAATAAAAACACTCGTAAAAAAGTACTTCCCAAACAAGAGAGCACACATAGTTTTTTCAAGCGCCTTTACACACACGAAGAGCTCTATACACACCGCATGGCATTACTGCAAAAGCATTTTGCTTTATAATAATCTAATTTATCGGTAATTTTACATCCCACCTAAAAAGCCTTACGCCTCAACAATGAGGCTTGCTTACAAGAAACATTAAAAGGCCCCCCGTTTCATCCACTCTATTAGATCACGAGGGTGTGGAATTTCAGCACTTAATCTTTAGGGGGTAAAACTGAACGCCCGCGATACATGCCTGTTTTTAAATCAATATGATGAGGGCGACGCAATTCACCAGAATTTTTATCTTCAATATAAGTTGGTGCTTTCAAGGCATCAGCCGAACGGCGCATACCCCGCTTCGATGGAGAAGTTTTTCGTTTAGGTACAGCCATAAAGAGATACTCCAAATAGACTCGAAAAAGAACAAATAACACTTAAACAATAACATTTGTTGTCACTTTTATGTCATTTTTGACAACAGTAATGTCACTTTTGACAACAATGTTATAGCTTCCTATACACTGATTAAAATCTTTTGACCAGACTTTCGTTTAATTTTTTATCCGATTTTACGAGCCTATTTAAACATTTTTAATGAAAACAACATCAGTTAAGCACCAAAAAGAGAAATTCATTTTCAAACAAGCTAGGCTAAAACCAAAAAACAATCTGTAAACTAATGGCAGATAGCCGCCATAAAGGCCTCTTAAACTAATCGGCAAGAATTAGTAACTTCCCTTCAAACAAGATAGATCAACCATAATCCTTAAAAGACTAAACACACATTAAAATAGCACAATCTTCTTCCCGCTTATAGCCACCCACTTTATCAAATCATACATCATCAAACTGCAAATCATGCATCACTACATGAGAATATCTAAACAGCCAGACAAAAAGTAAAGATCACAACAAAAAACAAAGATCATACTAAACTTGCAGCATCCTCAAAGACTAGGCATCTAAAAACCAATCTTGCATTATTTTTGCCTGATAGAGCTCAATTTTTACCTGATAAAACTTAAAGATCATTAAAAAACCGTTTCATTCTTCGTCTTCCTATCCTAAAAAGAGCTCACTCATTTTGCAAAAACAAAGGAAGAAACGATGCATGAATTCATGGCCCTTCTTGCAAAACATACCCACAATATTGAAAAAAGACTTGATACGCTTTTAAACTATAAAGCTCAAAACAATGAAATTGCTCGTCCTGAAATCTTAATCAAAGCCATGCGTCATGGCACGCTTAATGGCGGCAAACGTTTGCGTCCTTTTTTAGTTATCCAAAGTGCTGCACTTTTTGATATCCCCCTTGAACAATCTCTCGATATTGGCGTCGCATTAGAATGCGTTCATTGTTATTCGCTTATTCACGATGATCTTCCCGCCATGGATAATGACACACTACGGCGTGGAAAACCCACAGTTCATAAAGCATTTAATGAAGCCACAGCCATTCTAGCAGGCAATGCCCTTTTGACCCTTGCTTTTGAAATTATTGCCCACAAAGCCTGTGCTCTAAGCCCCCAAATAAGAATTGACCTTATCACAGCTCTTGCGCAAGCAGCAGGGCTTGGTGGTATGCTTGGTGGACAAATGCTTGACCTTGAAGCTGAAAACAAACCGCAAGATCACCACGCAATCATCACGCTACAACACATGAAAACAGCCGCTCTTATAAGCTTTGCTTGCCAAGCAGGTGCTATAATTGGCAATGCTTCTAAAACTCAGATTGATCAACTTTCCACCTTTGGGACACATCTTGGGTTGGCTTTTCAATTAACAGATGACCTTCTTGATGTCACCATGAGTACAAAAACTCTTGGCAAAACTGCTGGAAAAGATAAAGAAGCCAATAAAGCCACTTTAGTCAGTCTCTATGGAATTGAAAAAACACAAAAAAAACGAGATACACTCATTACTCAAGCAGAAGAACTTCTCCACCCCTTTGGTGATAAAGCAAAACCACTCAAACAAGCAGCACACTTTATTGCCACACGCAATAATTAAAAAATGCCTCTCCCCTCTCTTAAAATTGTCCCTTATTTTAAAGCGCATTACACCACTTAAACAACAAAATCATTTAAACAACAAAAGAAAAAGCAGAAACAAACCACTTGTGTCTCTCTACCCAATTTGTCTAGTTTTGCCCAAAACGCGTGTGGATATAATCACCCAATATGGCTTCAAACTCTTCAGCAATATTGGGCCCACGCAAAACCTTTACCTTCTTTCCCTCAATAAAAACTGGTGCTGCTGGTTGTTCACCTGTTCCAGGCAGAGAAATGCCAATATCAGCATGTTTTGATTCCCCCGGCCCATTGACAATACATCCCATAACAGCCACCTTCAAACCTTCAACCCCAGGATATTTTTGACGCCAAACTGGCATATTCTTGCATAAATCAGCCTCAATTTTTTGCGCCAATGTCTGAAAAACCGTTGAAGTCGTACGCCCACACCCAGGACACGCAGCAACCACAGGCATAAACTGGCGAAATCCCATAACCTGCAAAAGCTCTTGGCACACCTTCACCTCTTGGGTCCTATCACCTCCTGGCTCAGGTGTGAGTGAAATACGAATAGTATCACCAATCCCTTGCTGTAATAAAATCCCCAAAGCCACTGAAGAAGCAACAATCCCCTTTGTTCCCATTCCCGCTTCTGTTAAACCCAAATGAAGTGCATGATCACAACGCTTTGCTAAAAGGCCATACACAGCAATTAAATCTTGTACATCACTCACTTTAGCCGAAAGAATAATTTGATCACGCCCCAATCCCAACTCTTCAGCAAAAAAAGCTGAATGTAATGCCGACTGAACCACAGATTCCCTCATCACTTCAACAGTCGACAAAGGCTTTTCTTGCTTTGCATTTTCATCCATAAGCCGGGTTAGTAACCCCTCATCAAGTGACCCCCAATTTACTCCAATACGTATGGGTTTATGATAACGGCAAGCCATTTCAATAATTTCACTAAACTGCTGATCCTTTTTTGAACCAAAACCAACATTTCCAGGATTAATCCGATATTTTGAAAGAGCCTCAGCACATGCCGGGTGGGCTGCTAAAAGTTTGTGCCCAATATAATGAAAATCCCCCACCAACGGCACAAAAATGCCTAACCGCTCCAATCGTTCACGTATTTTAGGGACAGCCGCTGCCGCTTCATCCCGATCAACAGTTACCCGTACCAATTGCGAACCTGCACGCCAAAGAGCACTAATCTGCATAACTGTCGCATCAATATCGGCAGTATCTGTATTCGTCATAGACTGGACAACAATCGGGTTATCACCACCAACAATCACATCACCAACTTTTACTCCAACAGATCGGCGACGCTCTAAAGGCTTAGATAAATAATATGGTGCGCTCATCAACTCCCCAATTTTTAAAAATCCACTTTATCTTTTACCATCACACAAGTCATCATTATACGACCACAATACTACCCGTATCATAAAATAATTCGAACAAACAAATGAGTCAAAAATTGACTTAAAACAAGCCAACACGCGCGCAATGATCAACATAAACCAACAACTAAGCGTTTTTCTCATGCAACTTTTCAATTTTCAAGTCGTTTAACAAATCAGTCTTTCAATAAAATTCCAATTTAGAAGACGCTAACAATACGAAGGAGTCAATCTATGTGCACATTTCAGCCCCCCTGTTGCAGAGATACTAAAATTAAAAAACATATAGCACAATTAAAAGATGAATTGGTAACAATCAGCCGTTGGCGTCATGATAACAACACTTCAAATACCATTTTTGACCTCTTTGACACATGGAAACAAAAAGGCCGTCACGCTCTTTATCGCATTAACAATCACACTGAAGATCTGAAAAAAAAAGCAAAAGAAAACCCTAAAACAACAATCGCACTTATTACCGGTGTTGTTCTAGCAAGCTGCCTGTTGACGCGTAAAATCAAATAATCAGCTCCTCTAAAGCCCGCCCAAAAAGCGGGCATCCCCCTTCTCCAAATCCTAAAAATAACTTACATCCCATATACCAGAACGCAAATATTATAAACCCAACGACATCCTCTACTATTAGCAACCCTTTGCTATAAAAAAGCAGTACAAAAATCAAACCCAAAATAAATATCCTTTAGCCTTTTTAAATATGTCACGAAGTATCCACATATGTAACCACTGACATACCAGGAATAAGCCGCTCAGCCCCTATTTGCCCAGGATCTAAAGCAATACGAACTGAAATACGTTGTGCAATTTTAGTAAAATTTCCAATCGCAGTGTTTGTCTTCAATAATGAAAACTCCGAACCTGTCGCAGGAGCAAAACGTACTACACGACCTGTTAACTTTTGATTATTTAGGGCATCAACAAAAAAAACAACAGGCTGTCCAACGCGCATATGAGCAAGCTGTGTTTCTTTATAATTAGCAACAATCCAAATATCATCAGAAATAACAGCCACCAATTGCGTTCCAGGTAAAACATATTGCCCAACCCGTGCGCCAACAAGCCCAACTTGCCCAGCACAAGGAGAGACAATTTTGGTATGTGCCAAATTAAGCTCTGCCAGTTCAACCCCTACCTTTGCCCCAGCAACATCTGACTGTAAACTTTGCCGTTCAAGATCCAATTGTTTTTGCAATCGGCGTTTTACTTCAAGTGTTGCTAATAATTGTGAAAGAGAAGAAGGTGGACGCGAAGCCTCATCAGTTCTTAAACTCTTCATTTCAGAACTAATATTCGATAGCTTTTGTAAATGGGCCAATTCTGATTCTGCCGCATCAATCTCTTCTTGCAAAAGCTGAGTTTGCAATAAAACACTTGCAAGCTTTGCATTCTTTGAATCAAAAATCGCCTGCGCTTGAGAAAGTTGTTGCCGAAAAAGAGTATCATCCAGTTCAAATAAAACAGTTCCCTTTTCAACTCTTTGATAATCTTGAATATAAATTTGTGTAACCACACCAGAAATCTGTGGGCTTACTAAAGTGACATCCCCCTTAACTGAAGCATTATCGGTTATTTGAATAGTGCTTACAAATGGTGGAAGTTTCCAAGCCCATAAAATTAATAAAATTCCAAAAATTCCTGATATAAACGCAACAATTGTCGCTTTCGAACGCAATGCCCTTATCATCTTTTTTCACTTTTCTTCACTAAAACTGCCTTATCTTTCCAGTTCGGCTCCACAAGAATAAAAGGGCGTAATTGATAAATAATTTTGACAAGAAAAATAATTAATACAACCGCTGCAATATAAAAATAAAGCCGAAAAACATCATCATAAGCCAAAATATTTGCTGTCAACTTTAACTGCCCAATCAGATCAGACATGAACTGCCCACTCCCAATATTACTAGGACTTAAAGCATTATAAGAAGACGATAATAAGGCATTTATCTCATTAAAAATAAGAGGATCTGTAATAACAATTTCTTGCTTTAAACACTCAAAATGCTTATAGGCGAAAATAAATTGCAAACTCCCAAAAAAAGCTGCACTCATTAACCCTCCGGTTACCTGAGTTAGTAGAAAAATAGCAATAAAGCTTAAAACATAACTGGGGCCTCGTGCATTTGCTCTCACAAAACCATTAAATAAAGCAGGGGGTAAAAAAAGTGCATAACCAAAACCTATCAAACCTTGACTCAACATCAGATCCTCTGGACGCGTTAAGTGATTTACATAACTATCTAAATAAGACCCAAGCGCCAAACAACTTAAAGACATAAAATAAAAATAGTCTTCACGGCCAGCGCGCAAAAAACAAACACAAATCCCGCCCCCTAAAAGCGTCCCAATGGTAACGGCAAAATACATCGGCGCCATATCACCATTTAACAAACCAAAAAGACCAAAAAAATCTGCCGCTAAAGTCGATTGTTCTGATAAAAGAATCCTAAAGATTAGCAACACCAAAACAACTTGCACCATTTCTTTACTAAAAAGCCAGCGTAAATCAATTAAAGGGTACTCTCTATTCAATTCAAAAATGGTTGCAATCACTAACGACAAAAGTGCAAGAGCAAGCCCCCACCCAATCCACGGTGCCTCATGCCACCAATAAAGCTTACCAACAGACATAACCATTGCATTTAAACCAAGCCCAAATGCAATCAAACTATAACTTACCCAATCGAACTTTCTAATCACCTTGTTGCATGCAACAGGTGTAAGCGGAAGAGAAAAAATACATCCCAAACTAATTAAAACAAGCCCCATCTCCATTGCTGAAAGACTAGAAAAACCCCCATTATTTTCCAGCAAATAAGGTGAAATCAAACGCGATAAAGGAACCGCTAAAGCTGCATTCATATAATTTAAACTAAGGCCAATTGTGAATTTTTTCTCCGGTGCAAAAGCCTCCAACATATATAAAAAAGCTAATGAAGCCATTGGTGCTGCAGCAATACCAGCAAAAAAACGAATAATCAGAGCTGAACGCAAATCTGTGACAAATAATTGCAAAATACAGACAAAAACAAATCCAAGGATCGATAATTCAGCAAAAGAACGCAACCCAAATTGATAACGAATTTTAATCAACATAATCGCAACACTGACATTGGGCGCCATATAAGCAGCAACCAACCATGTCGTTTCAGTAAGTGTCGCGCGAAAATTACCAGAAAGTTGAAGAATGTTGGATTGAACCATATTTGCCCCCAAGCCATAAGCCCATTGCAAAATAAAAGAGGCAAAAATATAAACGAAACATTTCGGTAAAGGCCCTGCAAAAATAGGACCCGACTGGGGAAGATCCCCTTCACCTTCTTCAGCAGACATAATCGCGCTTTTTTTGCCGTTCATGTCTGCACTCCCTACATTCGCGCTACACCGCTGTTAACACACCGCCAACAGTCGTCAGTTGATGCAAAAATTCCTCCACCGGATCATTGGCCCCACCATTTGAGCCCTCTTCCAACGCTGCACGAACTTTCAAAATCCGCTGTTCAAGCTCATCAAAAGAAAGGTGATCAACAGCAACAACAGCCTCAGCCAAAAGAGAACATCTTGAAGGTGTAATGTCCGCAACCCCTCCACAAAGAGCAAACAATTTCTCACCTGAAGATGATAAAACGCGAATACTTCCCGGCATAAGGCGAACCATTAAAGGCGCGTGATTGGCCATAACTGTCAAATAGCCTGAAGCTGAGGGAAGAACAACCGATGTCACTTCATCTGAAAAAATAAGTTTCTCAGGTGATATAAGCTCAAACAAAAAACGCTTTGCTCTATTGTTTTCCACAGCAACCTCTTGTCATTCCTACGACAAATATCCCTTACACAATTCCTCTGACATTCGTCATAGTAATTTCTTTATTTACCACAAAACTCCTTTTATGAAGAAGCTTCTGCCATTAAACGCTTGCCCTTTTCAATTGCTTCATCAATTGAACCAACCATATAAAAAGCCGCCTCTGGTAAATCATCATAATCACCAGCACAAAGACCTTTAAACCCCTTGATGGTGTCTTGTAAAGGTACAAGCTTCCCAGGAGAACCAGTAAAAACTTCAGCCACATGGAAAGGCTGTGAAAGGAAACGCTCAATTTTACGTGCCCGCCCTACCAAAGCCTTATCTTCTTCAGAAAGCTCATCCATTCCAAGAATAGCAATAATATCTTGCAAAGATTTATAACGCTGCAAAATCGTTTGAACTTGACAAGCAACAGCATAATGCTCCTCACCAACCACCATTGGATCCAACATGCGTGAAGAAGAATCGAGCGGATCCACCGCTGGATAAATACCTTTTTCAGCAATCGCACGAGAAAGAACTGTTGTCGCATCCAAGTGCGCAAAAGATGTCGCAGGTGCCGGGTCAGTCAAATCATCAGCAGGAACATAAATAGCCTGAACAGACGTAATAGAACCTGTTTTAGTACTGGTAATACGTTCTTGCAAAGCTCCCATTTCTGTTGCCAAAGTTGGCTGATACCCCACAGCAGAAGGAATACGCCCTAAAAGAGCTGAAACTTCTGAACCTGCCTGTGTAAAACGGAACATATTATCCACAAAGAAAAGAACATCTTGACCTTCATCGCGAAAACTTTCCGCAACCGTCAAACCTGAAAGCGCAACACGTGCACGTGCTCCTGGTGGTTCATTCATCTGCCCATAAACAAGTGCACATTTTGACCCAGCAGCAGAACCCTTATTGTCTTTAGGGTTCACATTCACACGACTTTCGATCATTTCATAATAAAGGTCATTACCCTCACGTGTACGCTCCCCCACACCTGCAAACACAGAATAACCACCATGCGCCTTTGCAACATTGTTGATTAATTCCATAATCAACACGGTTTTACCAACACCAGCACCACCAAACAAACCAATTTTACCACCCTTGGCATAAGGCGCTAAAAGATCAACAACTTTAATACCCGTAACAAGAATCTCTGATTCCGTTGATTGCTCAACATATTCAGGAGCTTCTTGGTGAATTGAACGCGTTTTAGTCGCAATAATCGGACCAGCATTATCAACAGGCTCCCCAACCACATTCATAATACGCCCAAGTGTGGCCTCTCCAACAGGAACGCAAATCTGTGTTCCTGTATCAAAAACCTTTTGCCCGCGCACAAGACCATCTGTCGTGTCCATCGCAATGGTACGAACCGTGTTCTCACCCAAATGTTGCGCCACTTCCAAAACCAGCCGGTTGCCCATATTCTCAGTTTCTAATGCATTAAGAATATTGGGCAATTCTCCCTCAAACTGCACATCAACAACAGCCCCAATCACCTGCCTAATCTCACCAACAGATCCCTTGCCACGAACAGGCTTAGAAGCACTAACAGATTTAGAAGAAGTGCGCGCAAGATTACCAGAACTCTTAGAACTCCCTTGAGACTTCGAGGCGGCTTTTTTTACGCCTGAACGAGCGGCTGATTTCTTTTCTTCAGCTTTTGGTGCTCCTTTTTTTGACGTCACTGCTTTTACCATCAATCCCTACCTTCTCAATTTAAAGCGCTTCAGCGCCCGCAATAATTTCAACTAACTCTGTGGTAATCTGCGCCTGACGCTGACGATTATAAGTTACTGTCAATTTATTAATCATCTCACCGGCATTGCGCGATGCATTATCCATAGCACTCATCTTTGCACCCATTTCACCCGCGACATTTTCAAGCAAAGCACGAAAAATTTGCGCAGAAAGATTACGTAAAACAAGTGTCTCTAGAAGAGAAGCCGCATCAGGCTCATAACTATAAACGGCTGATTGCAAAGCTTCCCCCTTATCCCCCTTCTTACCAACACCAACTTTTTCAACACAACATTCTTGAACAACAGACGGAATTAACCCCAAAGCTGTTGGACGCTGATTAATCACAGAAACAAATTCAGAGTAAAAAAGTGTGCATACATCAAAAGCACCCTCATTGAATAAATCAACAATGCGCTCACCAATTCTTTTTGCATCTGCAAAACCTATAGATTTTACACAACGCAAATCAATATGGTCAATCATCAGAGCCTTAAAATCACGGCGCAAAATATCAGCACCTTTTTTGCCCACAGTTAAAATTTTAACTTCTTTACCCTTAGAGAGAAGAGCGTGAATATGCTCACGTGCACAACGAGCAATATGCGTATTAAAAGCACCACACAAACCGCGCTCAGCCGTGCAAACCACCAAAAGATGCACATTATCCAGGCCCCTACCACGCATTAAAAGCGGTGCATCAACCCCATCAACATTAGCGCTAACATTTGCCAAAACATGAGCCATACGCTGAGCATAAGGGCGCGCAGCCTCAGCTGCCTCTTGTGCACGGTGCAATTTTGTGGCTGCAACCATTTGCATGGCTTTAGTAATCTTTTGCGTTGCCTTAACCGAGGCGATACGGTCTCTTAAAGTCTTCAGCGATGCCATCCAAACATTCCATCAATCCGTGTTTTAAGAAAAATTCTTCTTGTAAGCATCAAGAATATCAACCAATTTGTCCTTCAGAGCATCTGTAAGTTGCTTTTGATCACCAATCGCATCCAAAAGATCTGGATAATCTCTACGTAAAAGCGCCAACAGCCCCTGCTCAAATCGGCTAACATCACAAACAGCCAATGAATCAAGGTAACCATTCACACCAGCAAAAATCACAACAACCTGCTCTTGTATTTTAAATGGTGAAAATTGCTTTTGCTTTAAAAGCTCAACCAAACGAGCACCACGATTTAAAAGACGTTGTGTTGATGCATCTAAATCTGAACCAAACTGCGCAAAAGCTGCCATTTCACGATATTGCGCTAATTCACCCTTGATCGAGCCTGCAACTTGTTTCATCGCCTTAATTTGCGCAGCAGAACCAACACGTGACACAGAAAGACCAACATTAATAGCAGGGCGTATTCCCTGATAAAATAAATTAGTTTCTAAAAAAATCTGACCATCTGTAATCGAAATAACATTAGTCGGAATATAGGCAGAAACGTCATTGGCCTGTGTCTCAATCACTGGCAAAGCAGTCAAAGACCCAGCCCCATGGTCGCCATTAAGCTTTGCAGCCCGCTCTAAAAGACGAGAGTGAAGATAGAAAACATCCCCCGGGTATGCTTCACGACCAGGTGGGCGGCGAAGCAAAAGAGACATCTGGCGGTAAGCCACAGCCTGTTTTGAAAGATCATCATAGCCAATCAAAGCATGTTGGCCATTATCCCGGAAATATTCCCCCATAGCACAACCTGCAAGAGGTGCAATAAACTGCATCGGTGCCGGGTCAGAAGCTGTAGCTGCCACAATAATCGAATAGTCAAGAGCCCCACGCTCTTCTAAAACTTTAACAAATTGCGCAACCGTTGAACGCTTTTGACCAATAGCTACATAAATACAATAAACTTTATCCTGATCATGCTCAGCGCCTTTTTCATGGAAAGGCTTTTGGTTCAAAAACGCATCAAGCAAAATTGCTGTTTTACCTGTTTGACGATCACCAATCACAAGCTCACGCTGACCACGCCCAATGGGAACTAACGCATCAATAGCTTTCAACCCTGTCACCATCGGTTCATGCACGGACTGGCGCGGAATAATACCCGGGGCTTTCACATCCACCCGGCGACGATGCGGCGTCTGAATAGGCCCTTTTCCATCAATGGGGTTACCCAATGCATCCACAACACGCCCGAGCAAAGCCGGCCCCACAGGAACATCAATAATAGACCCAAGCCGTTTAACACAATCACCCTCACGAATATCGCGATCTGATCCAAAAATCACCACCCCGACATTATCCATTTCCAAATTAAGTGCCATACCACGCACACCATTTGAAAAGGAAACCATTTCACCCGCTTGGACATTATCCAAACCACAAACGCGAGCGATACCATTACCTACAGACAAAACCCACCCAATTTCTGAAACTTCAGCTTTTGGTCAAAGTTCTTGATTTGCTCTTTTAGGATTTTTGAAATTTCAGACGGTCTAATATCCATCAGCTGACCTCTTTTTTCAATGCAAGCTTAAGCGAAGACAATTTCCCCTCAAGAGAGGCATCAATCTGACATGACCCCAAGCGGACAATAAGCCCACCCAAAATCGTCGAATCGACAGACAAGCGTAGCGAAATTTTTCTCCCAACAACACCTTCCAAAGCCACGCGCAACTCCTCTTGTTGATGAACATCCAACGGATGTGCAGAAATAATATGTGCCGATGCTTCCCCACGAAATGAAGCAACACAACACTGAAAAGCACGTAAAATATCAGACAAAGCAAAAAGTCGACGATTTTCTACAATAACACGCAAAAAATTGCGCATAATTTGACCCGCCCCTTTGTCAGAAAACCTAAAACTCTCACAAATAGAATCAAGCGTTTGAACCTGTTCTTTTGTTGAAAAAAATGGGCTTTGTATTAAGCGCTTTAAATCTGTATTGTGATCCAAAATATCCAAAAAAGATGTAAATGCCTTTTCGAAATCTTTTACATAGCCTGCTTCTTGAACCAAATCAAAAAGCGCTTGCGCATAACGTCGGCTCGCTAATGGCAACGGCATACGAGAAAATGAATCCGACACGAAACCTCGCCTCTTTCCTTTTAGCGATTCTTTAATCTTGATCAAACAAAATGGATCAAATATCTCAAATTTTAAGAATCTTCTTCTTGAAATTCAGAATGAACAAATTTCTTCACTCCTAGCATAGACACAACCGACTCGCAACACCACAAAGCAATGCTTTTTGAAAATTTTAAATGAAATATTTACAATGCCCCTGAAAATTGCTCTTCTAACTCGCTATCAGGTCCACATTTTTCTCTCAGCCCCTGTTTGATATCTTCAGACATATTTTTCAATTGATTCATATGATTCATATCTGCATCATGAAAAGTATCAAACACTAAAGCAGCAATATCAGCCCCAAACTTAGACAACAATACATCTATTTTTAAATTTTCATCTATCAAAAAAGCTTCCACCACATCTGCAGAAAGGTTGAGTATATGAGCCTTTTCCATCAATTTGCGATGGGTGTGTAAATGCTCTAAAATTTGTGCTGTCATCACACCCTCCCTCTTTGTTCCATTAAGACTCAACTCTTTATTAAAAGCCATAATATTTTGCTCAAGCACTGTGTCATAAAAGGCTGCATATTGATAAATCAATTGGCGTGAATGCGCCACGGGAAAACCACAAAGAGACTGCATCGTTTGTTGTGGAGAAGTAATCATTGGTTGAAAAATTTTTTCGCTTTCTTTCATTAAGCGATAGGCAAAAACAAAAACTGTTGCATCAATACTTTGCATTTCTTTTGTTTCATTGCTTTTAATCACATCTGTAACCGATGACAGGATAACCGATGAGTGTGCTCCCACTCCTCCTAAAAGCCAAGCGACAATAAAAACCACAAATCTCATCATTTTGTTCAAAACTACCCTCTCTCAAACAATATTTTTTTAAAACAAACGCATTTATTTTTATTGCTTTATTTTTTAAAGAAAACTTTGCGGATCAATATCAATTTGAACTTGAACTGAACCAGGTCTTTTAGGTGCATTTGCAATCATTGCACGAATAAACCCTTGCATATCAAACGAGCGCTGCCCATGCAGCAAAAGCCGAAAACGATATCGCCCGCGCACAAGTGCCAATTGTGCTTCTGCTGGCCCCATCAAGGATACACCCTGCACCGTTGGCGCAACCCGGCGCAACGCACGTGCATAATTTTCTGCAGCTTTGCGCTCTTTTGAAGATACAATTAAAGATGCAAGCCGTCCATAAGGTGGTAAATGATAATGCTGACGTGTGGCAATCTCACGCGTATAAAAATTCTCGCGCTGTTGCGAAAGCAATGCTTGTATGACCGGATGATCTGGCTGATAAGTTTGCAACAATCCTAAACTTTCCAACCCCATACGCCCAGCCCTTCCTGTAACCTGCGACAAAAGCTGAAAAGTGCGTTCACTTGCCCGCAAATCACCATTAGCAAGACCAAGATCAGCATCAATCACCCCAACCAGAGAAAGACCAGGGAAATGATGCCCCTTAGCCACCAACTGTGTTCCAATAATAATATCCACATCCTTGTTTGTAATCGCTTCCAATTCCCGTCGTAACTGACCTATTCCACCTTTTAAATCCGTTGACAAAATCAGCAAACGTGCCTGTGGGAAAAGTTCGCGTGTTTCCTCTGCAATCCTTTCCACCCCCGGGCCACAAGCAACAAGATGATCAAGCGTACCACATTCAGGGCACGCCTCTGGAATAGGCTCGTGATAACCACAATGATGACATTTAAGTTGACCATACAAACGGTGTTCAACCAACCAACTTGAGCAATTAATACAATGAAAACGATGCCCACAAATCCGACACAGCGTTAAAGGTGCATAACCTCGCCTGTTGAGAAAAAGAAGAGCTTGCTCTCCTTTGTCTATAGTTTGTCTTAAAGCACGTTCAAGAACAGAAGAAATAAAGCGCCCCTTTTCTACCCCCCTTTGCGCATATCCACCACTTGTAAGTGTGGCAGTGCAGCTGCTTGGAAACGCAATGATAAAGCAACCCGCTGATAACGCCCCCATAAAACATTAACCTGGCTTTCAATTGAAGGTGTAGCCGAAGATAAAATAATAGGGCACTTTTCAAAAGAACCCCGTGCAACAGCCATATCACGTGCATGATAAAAAACACGCTCTTCCTGTTTGTAAGAACCATCATGTTCTTCATCAACAACAATCAAACCAAGATCTTGAAATGGCAAAAAAAGTGCTGAACGCGCACCCGCAACAACCCGCACCTGCCCTTCTGCAACTTGCCTCCACACACGTTCGCGACGACGCGGTGTTAAATCTGAATGCCACTCAACCGCTGGTGTTCCAAAACGTGCATGAAAACGATCTAAAAACTGTTGTGTCAAAGCAATTTCTGGCAATAAAATCAAAACCTGCTTACCACATGTTAGTGCTTGAGCAACAGCCTCAAAATACACTTCCGTCTTACCTGCTCCAGTAACCCCATCAAGCAAAAAAACTTGAAATTGAGAAGACAAAACACCTTTGCGCAGAAGAGCTGCTGCCGATTTTTGCTCCTCCTCCAAAACAGGTACACAAAAATCAGGATCCGGCATTGCCACAAGTGGAAGAGCTGGCATCATCACTTCTTCAAAAACCCCAAGCCCCTTTAACCCCTCAACAACCGAAACAGAAGTTCCCGCTGCACGGGCAAGACCAGAGTGTGTCCACACCAGTCCCTCACGCGCCACCTCTAAAACCCGTAAACGCGCTGGTGTTAAACGGCCAATATCTCCCCCACAATAACGCAAACCTAAAGTCTGCGCTTCCGGCTCTAATGCTGTTGGCACACGCAAAACCAACCGTGCAACAAAGCCAAAAGGCGTCATTGTATAGTGACTGACAAAACGCAAAAACGCAATCATTTCAGCCTTTAGAGGTGGACAATCAAAAACATGCGTAATCAAGCGCAGCTTTTCACGCGCTATAGGAACAGCTCCCTGCCCATCGTTATCTTCTGTCTGCTCATCAACAGCCACCACAAAACCGCAAACCTCACGCCCCATCACAGGAACACGAACAAAAGACCCAATCTCCACCCCCATAGAAGGAGGAACCTCATAGCTATAAGCATGGGGAACAGGAAGTGGCACCAAAACCGAAACAATTTTTAGCTCTGTCACGTTTGATTTCCCCTTTTATACGAGCATTTCTTGGCATTGCATGGAGTTTAACAACTCTTAATCTCACCTTACTTACTATTCTTCCTTGTCGCTCCCCCACCCCATATCAACAATAATCAACCAATATTCCTTATTTTTCTCACTCCAATCAACCAGCCTTACCACTTCACTTAAATCTCGCAAATCACACATCCCTTTATTTCTACCCCCTCCTTTGCCAGAACACTCAATAATTATACAATCAATGCTTAGAAGCTGCTTTCATGCAATTTGCATCACACATAGATAAATAATACAAAACTCAAACCCTCCCATTTGCACTATCTTTAACATTATTCATCCTGTCAAAAGGCCACATTAAACAATGCAGACGTAAAGCCTTTTTGTCAGAAATAATCTTATGTTCAAAATATCTTGTAATTGATAAACACCTTATCATTGATAAAAAAATGACAAATATTTCCAATCAATTGGTATTTTGACACCTCCTTTGTGCAAAAACCAACCAAACTTTCATTATGAATAAGCTATTGCATAAAAAGCGCTTAAAGTTTTACCAAGTCTTTTGAAAGTAACATAAAAATTTGCTCAGCCAACTCTTCAGCTACACGCTTTTGTGCATTTTCTTCAGCCTGCACTGTCGCATATTCTTGACGAAGCCGATCAAAAGATGCACTCATAGCGCCTTTACCTTTAGCAACAACAACATTATTCATATCTCTTAATATATAAGAAGCTCTGCTTATCACTGTCCCAACAGAAGAACGCCCCATTCCATCTGGATCTTCATAAATTTCTACTTGCACAGATGTGTGCGTAGCAGCTGATGTGTGTAGTGATAATTGATAAACCGGAACTGAAGGCTTTCTTCCATTCCCATACATAAGAAACAATAAATGATTGCGAACCATCTGGCCAAAACGATCTGAAGGTTCCTCAACAACAACTGTAGCAAATTTTGCAGTAAGATCTGAAGAAACCGCTTTTGAATGCTTCCCATGCAAGGCAGCACCACCCACTTGTGACGACGCCACCTGCACCCCCATTTGTGATCCCACCTGTTCCCCCCTTGAACCTTTTGACGATAAAGAGGCTCAACACGACACCCATAAAGAAACATAAACAAACAGGTAAAACCAGCAAAAAACGCCCACTTAAATAACGACATTGATAATCCTTTGTGGAACAATAATAACTTTCTTCACCGGCTTTTCTACCAACTGTGCTTTAACACATTCAAGAGCCAAAACTGCCTCTTCAATTTCCTCTTTATTGGCTGTCACACAAAGAGTGATATCACCGCGTTTTTTACCATTAATCTGCACCGGCAAAGTAATAAACTCTTCAACTGTCAACGCAGGGTCAAAAACAGGCCAAGAAAGTTCACAAATGAGTGTTTTTCCCCCAAAAGCAGCATGACATTCTTCTGCCAAATGTGGCATTATAGGTGCAATCATTGCAAAGAAAAAATCCATTGCTTGGCGCAAAGCAGACTTCATCTCATCATCAATATTTTCCACTTTATTTAAAAATGGCGTCATCGTATTTAATAATTCATAAAGGCGTGCAACTGCCCGATTAAAGGCAAGTTTTTCTAAATCATCCTCCACAGCACAAAGCGTGCGATGTGCTACCTTTGAAAGCTCCAAAGCTTCACCATGACGGCCTGTGCGCGGTTCAACTTCCTTTAAAACTGAAGCACTCAAAGCCACACAGCGCCAAATGCGTTGCACAAAGCGATGGGCTCCTTCAATTCCTGCTTCTGTCCAAATGACATCACGCTCAGGAGGAGAATCAGACAACATAAACCAGCGCACCGTATCTGCCCCGTAAGAAGCAATAATATCATCAGGATCAATGATATTCTTTTTTGATTTCGACATTTTTTCAATTGAACCAATCGTTACATGACTTTGATCAGTCAATTTATAAGCCTGGCGTTTCCCGTCTTTTTCAACAATGGAAACTTCTGCTGGTGCAACCCACTCTTGTTCATCACGGTAGGTTTCATGAACAACCATGCCTTGCGTAAACAACCCTTCAAAGGGCTCATCCACACTAACATGGCCAGAAATCTTCATCGCACGCATAAAAAAACGTGCATATAAAAGATGTAAAATCGCATGTTCAATACCACCAATATATTGTTGAACAGGCAACCACTGTGCTGTTTCTTTCTGGTCTGTTGGTTCTTGTGCTTGAGGTGCGATAAAACGCGCATAATACCAAGAAGAATCCACAAATGTATCCATTGTATCGGTTTCGCGCTTTGCCAACTGCCCACAAGAAGGGCAAGTGACTTCTTGCCACTTTTCATGGCGTGTAAGAGGGTTGCCAGGCTTATCAAAAGTCACATCATCAGGCAATACAACTGGTAAATCAGTGCGTGCTACAGGAACCACTCCGCAAGTAGCACAATGAACCATAGGTATCGGGCAACCCCAATAACGTTGACGCGAAATTCCCCAATCACGCAATCTAAATTGCACAGTTCTTTTCCCCTGAGGTTGACCATTCAAGATCTGTTCTTCAAGGCGTTTAGCAACCGCTTCAAAAGCCTCTCTCACCGTAAGACCATTTAAAAAGTCTGAATTAATCATCACGCCTTCACCACTGTAAGCCGTTTTGGAAATCATAAAATCCTCGGCATCAGCATCTTTTGGCAAAACCACCGCTCGTACGGGAAGATCATATTTACGCGCAAAATCTAAATCCCTTTGATCATGAGCAGGACACCCAAAAATAGCACCTGTTCCATAATCCATGAATACAAAATTAGCCACATAGATAGGAATACGCACCCTTGCATCAAATGGATGAACAGCTAAAAGCTTTGTGCGAAATCCCTGTTTTTCAGCTGTTTCAAGTGCTGCAGTTGTTGTACTACCACACCGACAATTCTCAATAAAAGCAGCAAGTTCTTTGTCTTGTTGTGCTAGTGTGTGCGCAATCGGGTGATCTATAGAAAGGGCCAAAAAAGACGCTCCAAATAAAGTATCCGGACGGGTTGAATAACAAACAACTTCATCAAATTCTTGGCATATATCATCAGCAACATTTGTCTTATCTAAAGCCCAGCTAATCAAAAGGCCTTGTGACTTACCAATCCAGTTTTTTTGCATAATGCGGACTTTTTCTGGCCATTTATCAAGCCTTTCAAGCCCTGCCAATAAATCCTCACTAAAATCACTGATTTTGAAAAACCACTGCGTCAATTCTCGCTGTTCAACCAAAGCACCAGAACGCCAACCTCTTCCATCAACAACCTGCTCATTGGCTAAAACTGTGTGGTCAACAGGGTCCCAATTTACCTTGGCCACTTTGCGTGCAATCAGTCCCTTTTCATAAAAGTCAAGAAAGATCATCTGTTGACGATGATAATATTCCACATCGCACGTTGCAAACTCACGCGACCAATCTAAAGAAAGCCCCAATTGCTTTAATTGCCCACGCATCACTGCAATATTTTGATAGGTCCACACTTTTGGATGCACCTTATTTTGCATGGCAGCATTTTCAGCTGGCATACCAAAAGCATCCCACCCCATGGGATGGAGCACATTAAACCCTTTGGCACGTTTATAACGTGCAACAACATCTCCCATAGTATAATTGCGCACATGCCCCATATGAATGCGCCCTGAAGGATAGGGAAACATCTCTAAAACATAATATTTTTCACGCCCATCATCATGAGAGGTTTGAAAAATTTGTCTCTCATCCCAAACCGCTTGCCATTGTTGTTCACGTGCACGTGGATTATAGCGCTCAATTGTCATTCCCATTATACTCTTTACAAAATTGAACCAAAAAGCTTTGTAAATGCTTCACCATGGATTAAAGCTATCGTCAACCTCTTCAATAGAAATTTTAAAAGCTTTTATAAACAATGATTCAAAACTTTAAACAAAAAACAGGAACAACAAAACATGAGCACACTCAATACCTCCCCCATTGAGGCGTGGAAAAACCTTCAACAAGACATTGCTGCAACATGTAAAGACTATCACCGCTCATTAGAAAGTGTTGAGCTAATTGCTGTTTCAAAAACTGTTGCTGCACAACAAATTGTTCCACTATTACAAGCAGGTCAACTACTCTTTGCTGAAAACCGTGTACAAGAAGCAGCACAAAAATGGCCTTGTCTACAAGAGCAATTTGAAGCCATAAAACTTCACCTTATCGGCCCTTTGCAATCCAATAAAGTAGTAGAAGCTGTCAAAATCTTTGATGTTATTCAAACTGTTGACCGCGAAAAAATAGCTCAAAAATTATCCGAAGAAATGAACAAACAAAAAAAATATCTTCCCTGTTATGTTCAAGTCAATATCGGATTAGAACCACAAAAAAGTGGCATTGCACCACAAGAAGTAGCCGATTTTGTAAGCTTGTGTAAAAATAAATATGGGCTTGATATTATAGGCCTTATGGCAATTCCACCAGTTGAAGAAAATCCTGGCCCCTATTTTGCTCTTTTAGCTAAACTTGCAAAAAAAGCTGGTGTTTCAAAACTGTCTATGGGTATGTCAAATGACTTTAAAACCGCTCTTCAATTTGGTGCCAATGTCCTTCGTATTGGTACAGCTTTGTTTGGACAACGTCCACTCTAAACACCTTTTTGCTTAAAATTATATACCCCTCTTTCCAAAAGGTGGCTCATATATCCACTTTCAAATCACCAATCAATTAAAAAGAATGACAAAAGGAACATTAAAGAACAAAGAACATTGAGTGTAAAAACTGAAAAAACTTGAAACTACTATAAAAAAAGTCAATGATAATGACTTAAATTCAAAAGCAAAAGTGGTAACTCAGAGTGATTCGTTTTGAAAATGTCGGTTTGCGCTATGGGATGGGGTCTGAAATCCTCCATGACATAAGCTTTCACATTCCGCATGGATCATTTCAGTTTTTAACTGGGGCATCGGGCGCAGGTAAAACATCCTTAATGCGTCTCATGTTTCTAGCCCTCAGACCAACGCGCGGTCATATTGATTTGTTTGGAAGTGATACAGCCTTACTTAAACGACAAGAGCTTCCTGCTTTAAGACGACGCATTGGTGTCGTCTTTCAAGATTTTCGCTTGCTTGACCATATGACAACTTATGAAAATGTTGCATTACCTTTACGCATTAAAGGGCAAGAAGAAGCAACATATCGCAGTGAAGTGGAAGATCTCTTGCAGTGGGTTGGTCTTGGAAACCATATTCACGCTTTACCACCTGTTCTTTCAGGTGGAGAAAAGCAAAGAGTAGCAATTGCACGCGCTCTTATTGATCAACCTGAAATTCTTCTTGCTGATGAACCCACAGGAAATGTTGATCCGCCTTTAGCAAAACGCCTCTTGCGCTTATTTATTGAATTAAATCGTTTTGGAACAGCTGTTGTCATTGCCACCCATGATGTCACATTGATGGAACAAGTCGCAGCACGACGTATGATTCTTCATAATGGACGGATGACAATTTATGACTAAGTCTTTCCCCATTTCTCACATTCAAAAATCAATTTTTATACGCAATAAAACAACTAAAACTGCTATTATTCCTAGTGACAATATTTCCGGACAAGCTTTGGTTGTTGTGATCGCTATTATGACATTTCTTGCAAGCTTAACATTAAGCAGTGTTGATTTAGTGCACCGGGCTGCTCACAATTGGAGTACTCAAATTAGCCATGAAGCAACAATTCACATACAGCCTGTTGAAAATATCGATATTGAGCAAGCTCTGCACAATGCAGTGCAATTAGTCACCACATTTCACGGTGTGAAAGAAGCCAAAATTGTTGATCAAACAGCCACTGAAAAATTGCTTGAGCCATGGCTTGGAGAAGGCTTAACTTTAAGCAAATTGCCCATTCCCCGGCTCATTATTGTTACTTTAAACAAGGATGAAAAAACCGACTTTCACGCCATCAGCCAAGCTATAAAAACACATATCCCAGGTGGCCAGTTTGATGATCATCGCTTCTGGGTCAATCGTTTTGCAACAATGGCACAAACAACTGTTTTTATCGGCTTTTCAATTTTAATACTGGTTTTAAGCTCTCTTATGCTCACAATTATCTTTGCAACACGCAATGCTTTGGCAGAAAATTCTCATGTTATCAATGTCTTATATTTTCTGGGGACTGAAACCCATTTCATTGCCAAACAATTCGATTGGCATTTTTTCAAAACAGCACTGCGTGGTGCATTGTATGGTGGTGTGACAAGCGCACTTGTCTTTAGCGCTTTTTTCTTCTGGATAAACAATAACCTTGGCACAGCACAAAGCAGTCAAATCACCGCCTTGTTTGGGCATTTTTCGATAAATCTCACAACTTATTGGAAAATTCTTGGTCTTATTCTTTTTGTGTCCCTTCTTACCACACTAACAAGCCGGATTACCATTTTAGCACAACTTAAAAAAATTGATCACCACGAAAACGGTTTATTTTAGCGTCATGCTCCACAATTCACCCCATCCTCAATTATCATCACGCAATAATCAGCAAAAATGTTGCATTGCAAAATCCACCACAAGTGCCTTACGGTTTTATAAACGCTTTTCACGCTATGTGCCATTAACAGTCCTTGCTCTTTTCATTACAATTTTACTCATTGGTGCTACATTTGTTACTTTCTCGGAAAAAATTGAGCACTTAACCCCTCCAAATCCCTTACCACAAGCAGATGCAATCATCGTCCTTACAGGTGGAGAAAACCGAATAAAAACAGGGTTTGATCTCTTGCAAAAAGGGCTTGGCTCTCGACTATTAATCAGTGGAGTCAACTCAACAATTGACCTTAATAAACTGATTGACGCCACATATATCAATCCGCATCTTTTGGTTTCTCGTGTTGATTTTGGATATGAAGCAACAAATACCAAAGGCAATGCTGAAGAAAGCGCTGCCTGGATCAAACAACACAACTATAAGACAGTTTATATTGTCACGCATGATTATCATATGGTGCGCTCTTTGCTCGAACTTAAATATTTAATGCCCCATATAGATTTCATTGCATATCCCATTAAAGAGAATACTACAGGCAGTTGGATCAAACAAATCAATCAAATGCGCATTCTTGTTTCCGAATATATCAAAAATATTGGAGTATACATCAGAACCGCATTTTAATCCTCACCCACCACTTCACTTGATTTTACTTGTTATAAATTTTCTTCATTAAAACACTTAAGCTCTTATTTTTATCACCCTCAAATCACATAAGACTCCCCTTCTTATACTCCCATTACACCTTTGTGCTATAAGCACGGTTTCACATCTTGATTTTTTTTAACAAACATTAAAACGTCCTCCCATCTCCTCGTCCCCCCCTCTCATTAAAGCCAATTCAAAGGCTCTCATAAGGCTAACCCATATAGGCGCCCCATGCCCTTTATGCACAATCGTATCTTTCTGTTTATAAATCTTGCAAAATGCAAGAACCCCTTTCCAAATTTTAAAGTTAATTAAACACACAAAAATAATGAGCACTCAACTTTTTCATTCAACTATAACAACTATTAACTTAAATCCCATTGTCTCTTGATCATATGCAAAAAGCCAAATTATGAACTCAAACGCAACATCATCAGCTTTATGTTCATTAAAACACACTCATCAATGCTGTTGCACACTTATTCAACGCTACTGCACGCTTATTACGGCAACTATAATTCTTCTTTAAATTGATCCCTCAATCACGTGCCAGAGCAATCACAGGATCAAGCTGTGAAGCCTTGCGTGCTGGAAAAAAACCAAAACACACTCCAATAAAGGCTGAAAAAACAAAGGCTATAACGATTGAATTTATCGTATAAACCAATTGAATAGGTAGAGAAAACAGCGAAAACAAGCTGCCAACAGAAAGCCCTAAAAGAATCCCAAAACTCCCACCAATTGCACACATCAAAATTGCTTCGATGAGAAATTGTTGTAAAATATCACTCTGGCGTGCACCAACTGCCATGCGCACCCCAATTTCACTGATCCGCTCAGAAACAGTCACAAGCATAATATTCATCACCCCAATGCCTCCAACAACCAGTGAAATTGCTGCAATTGAAGTCACTAAAAGCGTTAAAATCTGTGTACTCTGCATAAGACGTTGACGAAACGATTCCGAATTTCTAATGAAAAAATCTTCCTGACCATGGCGCGTAATTAAAAAACGCCGAACCTCAGCTTCTGCTAACTTTGAATCGACATCATCAGCAATTTTCACAGTAATTGCACGAACAATTGTGGTTCCAAGAAAACGGGTTTGCACCGCAGTATAAGGCAAATAAACCTGGAGTGTATTTGACGCACCTGCCTCATTGTTTGAAGCCACAACACCAATAATACGTGCAGGCACCTTACCCACACGCACCACTTTCCCAATAGGGCTTTCATGACTATGCGGAAAAAGAGAAGCAATGGCCTCCTTTTCAATCACCAAATCAACTGCTCGATCACGCACACTTTGTCGATCAAACAATTGTCCTTCAACAACGCTAAACCCGTGTGTCTGGAAAAATTGTTCTCCCACACCAGCAACCACAGCATTAGCTTCAATCCCCCCATAATAAACTGTCGAACTCACTGAAATCTGAGGTGTTACACCATCAACATAAGGTAGCCCCGATAACGCTTGCGCATCATCTTCAACCAAACTTGTTATCTTGTCTGCTAGTGGATCAGAAAAACTCTTACCCGGTAAAATTGTTAATATATTTGTGCCCAAACTCTTAAAATTTTCAAGAATTTTCTTTTGAGTCCCATTACCCAAAGACACCATCGCAATAACTGATGCAATGCCAATAATCACCCCAAGCATTGTTAAAAAAGTTCGCATCCGGTGTGCATTCATCGCAAACAAAGCCATAGTAAACGCTTCATAGAAACGATCCATAAAAGAACGAAAAACCCCAAGCTGTTGATGATCTTTTAAATCTTGCCTTTCATGAAGAGGCTCAATATCAACCTTAACCTTTTTAACTTTCGACACATTATCGGAAATAATTTCCCCATCACTGATCTCAATAATGCGCTGCGCTCTTTGAGCCACATCCATATCATGGGTCACAATAACAATGGTGCGCCCTTCTTGATGAAGCTCGTCTAAAATACGTAAAACTTCTTGCCCACTTTGTTTATCTAGTGCACCTGTTGGTTCATCTGCAAGAATAACATCAGCATCATTCATCAAGGCACGAGCAATTGATACACGTTGTTGTTGACCGCCTGAAAGTTGATTGGGGCGGTGGTTCATACGCTCACCCATCCCTAAGCGTGTTAAAAGGCTTTGTGCACGCTTTCTTCGTATTGCCGATGCACATCGTGCATAAATGGCTGGCATTTCAACATTCCCAAGAGCTGTCAATTCATGCAACAAATGATAACGCTGAAAAATAAATCCAAAATGGTTGCGCCGTAAAGCTGACAAATCATCTGCTGAAAGTGAAGCGATCTCTTTTCCTGAAACCCAATAACGCCCCCCACTTGGTCGATCAAGGCAACCTAAAATATTCATCAATGTGGATTTTCCTGAACCAGAAGCCCCTACAATAGCCACCATTTCACCACGTTTAATGGTTAAATTAATATTTTTTAAAATAGGAACTAACGTTTCACCTGCACGAAATTCGCGCGTGATATCTTCCAAGACAAGAACAGCATCTGTCTGCTTTGTTTCCATGTTTTAGATCTCGTCTTCGCTTTGCCAATCGGTATCTTCTAATATCAATCCACCGTTTGAACCGGTAATCACTATATCACCCTCATTTAATCCTGAAACAACCTCAGCCATCACCTTATTATTGAGCCCAATAGTCACCTGTTTTGCAACCACCCTATTTTTACCAACTAAAAGCCAAACCCACGCTTTATGATCTTTTGTCTCATCATGTAAAGCATCGCTTGGCACCAACAATACATTATGAGCACGACCTAAGATAATATGGACTTGAGCGGTCATATAAGTGCGCAAAAAATTGTCTTTATTATCAACATGCACAAGCCCATTATAATAGATAGCTGATGATGCCAAAGCACTGCTCCCTCCAGACATCTCAGGGTGAATACTAATATCATTACGAATAGATTCAGGTGCAGGTTCTATCGTTTCTAATATCCCATTATAACGGCGCTGTGAATCACCAAAAATCGTGAAATAAAGGGCTTGTCCAGCATGAACTTTCAAAATATCAGCTTCTGAAATTTGCGCTTTCACTGTCATTTTTGACAAATCCCCTAAAATAACAATTGTTGGCACCGACTGAACTGCATTAACATTTTGTCCCTCTTCAACAACCGTTGCTAAAACCGTGCCTGATGAAGGCGCTGTTATCCGCGTATAGCTTAAATTAACCTCTGCACTTTTAACATCAATTTGTGCTTGCACAATTTGTTCTCGAAGCTGAGCAATTTGAGCTTCACGTATTTTTACTTGTATTAGAGCATTATCAAAGTTAGCACGTGAAACTGCATGTGCTTTAACCATCTCTTTTTGACGTGCCAAATTTTTCTGCGCTAAAGTAAGGTTAGCTTCTTGCTCAACTAAACTAGCATAATAATGAGACAAAACAGCTTTCTTCCTTTTCAGATCATTTTCCTGATCTGTGGGATCAATCTCTGCCAATAAATCTCCTTCTTTCACAACACTACCAGGAGAAACATGCATCGCAATAACACGCCCTGTCGCGCGTGCACCAACAGCAACAAGCCGATAAGGGCGCACAATACCAGAAGCTAAAACACTTTCTTCAATATCACCACGTTTCACCACCGCTGTGATATAAGCTTGGGTGGAATTTCCAAAAAAAAGAGCACGGATAAACCCTAAAAACACGACAAGAAAAGCCACAATGCATAAAATAAGCTTTTTGCGTTTCATGTTGTATTTCATCATAATTAAACTTTTTCTCCCTCATTTACTCTCAAGCGTAAACCCGTCACTCATCCACTATTTCCGGGAGTGAAACATCAACCACACCATCCCAACCACCACCTAATGCTTTCATTAAAGCAATATACTGTAAAGCCACATTAACATAGCTATTTTTAAGCGCCATTTGCGCAGAATAATATGAACGACGCGCATCTAAAAACTCAAAGAAACTAATATCCCCATTCTCAAAAAGGAGCTGGGAAAGCTTTAATGAACGCAAAGCAGCCGTATTTGCAACCGTCAGCTTTTCTAAACGCTGATGTTCCTTATAAAGTCTCACCAGTGCATTTTCTACATCTTCTAAAGCACCAAGCACCTCTGCCCGGTAAGTAATAAACGCTTGATCACGCTGTGCACGCGCCATTTCAACCGATGCAGCTCTCTGCCCCCATCAAAAAAAGGAAATTGAAGACCAGGCCCAAAAGACCACCCAATGGTTGAACTTTCTCCCAAATGGCCAATCTGTGTTGCCGTTGTTGAAATACGACCCGTTAAGGTGAGCGATGGGTAACGATCTGCCTCACGCTGACCAATGCGTGCTGTAGCTTGTGCATATTGGCGCTCTGCTCGCCGTAAATCTGGACGCGTTAACAAAATATCAGCTGGAATTCCTACAGGTATCGGCCATTGTGGTTGTGGAATTGCCCCTTCTTTTTTAGCACTCTTTTGTAAAAAAGCCTCCAAAGCCGTAGGAACACGACCAGTCAACACAGAAAGACGATGAATACTCATCGCTAAACTAGCTTCTATTTGGAATATATCAGCCTCTGTGTTAGCCATTTGTGCTTGCGCATTTGAAAAATCAAGTTCTGAAGCCTCACCAGCGGCCAATTTGGTACGCATAAGTTCAAAAGTTTTACGCTGCGATACAACAATCCGGCGTGCAATCAACAATTTTTGTTGCCAACCACGCATTTCAACATAATTTGTTGCCACATCTCCCAACAATGTTACCATTGTCGCTCGCATATCTTCCACAGTACTATCAAGACCATAACGGGCTGCCTCAACCGCTCGCTTATGACCTCCAAAAAGATCAAGCTCCCAGCTGGCATCAAAACCACCACGATATTGACTTAAAGACACATCAGGCTGTTCAGAAAAACGATTGCCTGAAATTGAACCAGAAACACTTGGTGCAAGATATCCTGCTGTTTGCCCCACACTGGCACGTGCTTCACGAACGCGTGCTTTTGCAACAGCAACGTTATTATTACCAGATATCGCATCATCGATTAGCTCATTTAAAACAGGATCATTAAAACGCCGCCACCATCCCGCAAGTGCAACTGAGTGGTCAGATATTTGAGCAGATTTTCTCCCCCAAACTGCTGGAACACTAAAAGATGTCTTATGATAATCAGGGCCAACAGCACATCCTGACAACATCAAAAATACACAAAGGAAACTATAGTAAAGATTCTTTGAAGCAATCCACTTTAAAGTACTCATCCACATCCACCCTCCTTGCGTGGTCTTCAAATCAACCTAGCTATGTTTCTTCAAGCATTTATTTCAAACTTCACGTGAAAAATCAAATACTGTCTGTACTGGAACGTGATCGGAAGGTTGAGGTTCCCCCGTGCAGCACGGAAAATCGAAAGATCATCCATAAAAGGCGCTAAATCTGGTGAAGACCAAATATGGTCAAGCCGCCGCCCACGGTCAGAAAGAGCAAAATCGCGTGCCCGATAACTCCACCAGGTATAAAGCTTAGCAGGAACTGGAAATTTAATGCGCATCAAATCAATCCACCCCCTTCACGGCATAATGCTTGTAAACGCTCGGTTTCAACCGGCGTATGACTGACAACGTTCAATAATTTCTTATGAGACCACACATCATCTTCCAAAGGAGCAATATTCAAATCACCCAGCAAAAGAGAAGATAAACCATCACCTTGATCCGCTCGGATAGAAGACATTTCCTCTAAAAAATCAAGCTTATGACGAAATTTTTCATTCACACTAACATCAGGCTCATCACCCCCAGCAGGAACATAAAAATTATGAATCCGAATTGCCCTACCACAGGGCTGAACAACCACTGAAAGATAGCGGCACTCTTCTTTTTGACAAAAAAAGCGCTTTTCAACATCCAACAAAGGCAAACGTGAAACAACCGCCACACCGTGGTAAGATTTTTGACCACTTAGTGCAATATGCTCATAACCTGCCGCTTGAAAAGGCTCACGTGGGAATAAATGATCTGGGCATTTAGTTTCTTGTAAACACAAAATATCTGGCGCAAAGAGATCCAAATATTGAAGGACTTGCGCAAGGCGTAAACGAATAGAATTAACATTCCAAGTAGCAATACGAAAAAACATCAATTTCCATTCCGATTGCGCGATATTGCAATATTTTTATAAGGAATCGTAAACATTCCATCAACAAACCGAATCCCCGTGCGCACGTTCATAATTTGAACCGTTGTTTCCAAATTCTGCTGATCAACAATCGTCCACTGGCGCAAACTATAGTCTTTAGAATCAAAAATCATTCTTATCTGCCCTTTGCCAATGCTTTTATCATGCAAAACAATCGTTATCACCCCAGGATCTTCACGAAGCGCCAATAAATTCTTCGATGATATATTAATTTTATCGTCTAATAGAAATTTCATCGGTGTTTGAGAAAGTTGATAAAGGTTCCAAGTATTGAGCGCACGATTGTTCACACCCACCATTTTACCATCTGCTATAATCTGCAAAGGCACCCCTTTATAACCAAAACGAATCCTACCAGGACGCTCTAAATAAAATGTTCCCTCACTCATTTTGCCCTTTGGGCTAAACTGAATAAAATCCCCTGTCATTGTTTTAATTTCGGAAAAATGATTAGCAATAGCCTGAGCCCGCGCTACCTGACGAGATGACTGCGCAAAAGAAGGCACAGCCAACAGCACACAAATAATAAAACCAAAAACAATAAATACTCTTCTTGATGATAAATAATATGTCATCACAGACAACGCTCCTAATCGCTTAAAGCAACATATGCTCATTTGAAAATATAAGCAGCAAACTTCAAAATATAAACATCAAACAATACCTTTAACTTGTAAATATTCATTAAAGTATTGTTTAAAAAATTCATTTAAAGGCTTTTACTTTAACGGCTCTTCTTCAGCAGGTACTAAAATTTCTCGTTTTCCCGCATGATTAGCAGGGCTAATGATGCCTTCTTCTTCCATCCGCTCAATCAGTGAAGCAGCACGGTTATACCCAATCCCTAAACGGCGCTGAATATAAGAAGTTGAAACCCTACGATCACGCAAAACAACTGCAACAGCTTGACTATAAGGATCATTTTGCGCAGGAGTGACAAGAGAAACATCAACGCCATGATCTGCCGTTTCTTGTGTAACAGCCTCTAAATAATCAGGCTGCGCTTGAGCTTTCAGATGAGCAACAACCTGTTCAACTTCATTATCAGCAACAAAAGGACCATGAACACGCTGAATACGCCCCCCTCCCATCATAAAAAGCATATCCCCCTGCCCTAGCAATTGTTCAGCTCCTTGTTCACCAAGAATTGTCCGACTATCAATCTTTGAACTAACAGAAAAAGAAATGCGTGTAGGAAAATTAGCTTTAATCGTACCCGTAATAACATCCACCGAAGGGCGCTGTGTGGCCATAATCACATGAATACCAGCAGCACGCGCCATTTGTGCTAAACGTTGAACTGCTCCTTCAATATCCTTCCCCGCAACAAGCATTAAATCTGCCATTTCATCAATAATAACAACAATATAGGGCATAGGATTTAAATCGAGAGTTTCTGATTCATAAAGGGGCTCACCAGTCGTGCGATCAAATCCCACTTGGACCGTTCGTGTCAATGTCTCTCCTTGACTTTGTGCTTCTTTTAAACGCGCATTAAACCCATCAATATTACGAACGCCAACTTTTGACATTTTACTATAGCGCTCTTCCATTTCACGAACAGCCCACTTAAGAGCAATCACTGCTTTTTTAGGATCTGTTACCACCGGCGTTAATAAATGCGGAATACCGTCATAAATCGAAAGTTCAAGCATCTTAGGATCGATCATAATTAAACGACATTGCTCAGGTGTCATACGATAAAGAAGTGACAAAATCATTGTATTAATAGCAACAGATTTACCCGACCCAGTGGTACCTGCTACCAAAAGATGCGGCATCTTTGCCAAATCTGCAATCACCGTTTCACCACCTATTGTTTTACCCAAAGCAAGCGCTAAGTTTGCTTTGTTGTGAACAAATTCTTGAGCTTGCAAAATTTCCCGCAAATAAACTGTCTCACGCGTTGCATTGGGCAACTCTATTCCAATCACATTGCGCCCTGGAACAACAGCAACACGTGCTGAAATTGCACGCATTGAACGAGCAATATCATCAGCCAATCCAATAACACGTGAAGATTTAATACCAGCTGCTGGCTCAAATTCATATAAAGTTACAACTGGCCCAGGGCGTGCATTAATCATTTTACCCTTAACACCAAAATCTAATAAGATTGTCTCAAGTTCACGAGAATTTTCTTTTAAAGCAGTAGGAGACAATCTCGCATCTTTCTCAGCCGGTGGAAAAACAGAAAGATAATCCAAAAGTGGAAGCGTAAAACCATTTTTAAAAACAACTTTTGACGGCTTGAAAACACGACCCTTGGAGGACGAAACAGATTCTTTATGGGGGCAAGACTCCTGCTTTCCTTCTTCTTCAAATAAAACCGGCTCAACCCGACCAAATACATTTTCTTCCCCCTCACAGAGCCAACTTTGCTGCTCAGAAAGATCATCTCGTTTCTTAGAATTCTTGCTCCATGAAAAAAGGCGCCCCAAACGTGCTTGTAAAAAATAAAGAAAATGCAAAACTGCTCCAAAAACTGTAACAAAAAAACCAAGCAGCACTTCATAGATAGAGTGATGAGCCTCTTCCACATCATCACTGACTGAATCTGTTACTTTGACCTTTTTGTTTTTTTGTTTCTTTTGTCATCATTCTTGCAACGCCACGCCACATTGCCAGCAAAAGCAGCTATCACAAAACCTAAAGGAGCAAGACAAACACCTATAAAAGCAATTTGTAAGGAAGAAAAAAAAGCAAAAAAGGAAGGAAAAAATAAATAAGCAGTATTTAAAATTTTATCACCCACAACGCCTCCAAAGCCAATCGGCAAGGGCCAACGCGTAAAAGAGGCAAAATGTGTCAACAAAGCAAAAACAGCTGAAAAATAAATCGCTGATACCACCCACAAAAAAAGACGAAATATAAAATTACGAATATCTTTTTGTGCCAACAATAAAAGTGACCAAAAAAACGGGGGTAATAAAATGCACAAACTTGCCAAACCAAAAAACTGTATAGCAAAATCTGAAAAAATCGCACCAGGCCACCCCATAAGATTTGTAACCTCATGAGCATTGGCATAAGTCAATGATGGGTCTACAACATTCCATGTTGCTAAAGCTAAAACACAAAAAATAATAAGACCCAAAAGCCCAAGCCCAATGAAGGCACCAATCTGACGCAAAAATAAATTCACAAGACGTGGACTTTGATAATCAAGCCTTTCTGATAAATGATCAGAAGACAAATCTTGGCGCATCAATCAATTCCAAATATAAAACTTTTCATAAAAAACTGGTTGCACAGCTTATAGTTAAAAACATTACAGCTTATAGTTTTAAAATATTAATGCCATTTTAACCATTCTTATTACAACAATTTCTTAATTAAGACTGTAAAAATAATTTTCAAAAAGGGTATTATTTTCATTTAAGAGCTAATAAACTACACAAAAGTAGAAAGAAATGTAGTGTCTTTTAATATGAATCAAAATATAAAACAATGTGATCTCCTCATCGCAGGGGGAGCAATCGTTGGTTTAACACTTGCGCTAGCACTCAAACAAGCCGCACCTGAGTTGAAAATAAACATTGTCGATGCCCCCCTCAAGAGAATACCCCTAGTAAAAAAAGACAAGCGCTAGCCATTTCCGCTGCTTCTATTCGTATGTTGAAGCAATTGCAATGCTGGGAACATATCAAGCCTCATGCTCAACCTATTCATTCAATGCTCATTACTGATGCACGCGTTAATGATCCTTTCAAACCAACCCTTTTAACCTTTGAAGGAGATATCACCCCTGGCGAGCCCTTTGCCGCTATGATTGAAAATAAAGAGCTTACTGCTGTTTTAAAAAAACGTGTAAAAGAACTGAATATCCCTTTCATCAAAACTGCACGTGTCGTTGATTTTTACCAAGAAGACCACCACACAACTGTTACCTTGAGCAATAAAGAAATTTGGCAAACACAATTGCTGATCGCAGCTGATGGAACACGTTCCAAACTACGCGAGAAAGCAAACCTTAAAAACTTTGTGCACCCTTATAAACAAACAGCAATCATATGCACTATCGAACATGAAAAACCCCATCATGGTCAAGCAATTCAACATTTTTTGCCTGCCGGGCCTTTTGCTCTTTTGCCCCTTAAAGGCAATCGATCAGCCATTGTATGGAATGAAGACCATCAAACCGCTCAATATTACCTTAAAGCTGATCCTCTTATTTTTGAAACAGAACTCGAAAAACGTATCGGTCATCGATTTGGAAAACTCACTTGGGATGGCGAACGCCAAGGATTTCCTTTAGCCCTTTCGCTAGCATATTCTTGCATTAAACCCCGTTTTGCTCTTGTGGGAGATGCTGCCCACACAATTCACCCCATTGCAGGTCAAGGTCTTAACTTAGGGCTTCGTGACAGTGCAGCTTTGGCTGAAGTTATCATTAAAACAGCACGGTTAGGTCTTGACATTGGGTCAATCATCGCTCTTGAGCGCTATCAAAATTGGCGACGTTTCGAAACCGTGCGTATGGCCTTGAGTAATGACTGGATCAACAAGCTCTTTTCTAACGATACCCTATTTTTGAGAGTACTGCGTGATATTGGTCTTGGACTTGTTAATCAGAGGCCAAAAATAAAAAAATATTTCATTCAAGAAGCTTCCGGCCTTACCCCAAATGCCCCACGCCTTTTACGTGGACTCCCGCTCTAAATGAACCACAGCACCCCTCCTCCCCTTTTTAAAAACAGTAAAAGCCCTTATTTACAAAACCGCACCTATCATATCGTTCACGAACACAAGTGCGTTTCAAGAGCACAACACATCTCAAAAACACAAGTATAATTTCAAGGTGCTAATAGATTCTAAGATGCACAATACAAAAGAAAAGCAAGTGCACAGCAAAAAATTCAATAACCCCACCTTCCAAAGCACACAAAAAAAAGACAGGGGCATATATGCCCCCGCTTCCTCCTATTGTTTTTGTTGCTAGCTAATTTCTAAGCTAATAATTTTTTAAAGACGGCGTTCAACCATAAGTTTTTTAATCTCAGCAATCGCTTTAGCCGGATTTAAACCCTTTGGGCAAGTTTGCGTACAATTCATAATCGTATGGCATCGATAAAGCCGGAAAGGATCCTCCAGATTATCAAGACGCTCCCCACTCATCTCATCGCGCGAATCAGCAATCCAACGATAAGCCTGAAGTAAAACAGCAGGCCCTAAATAACGGTCACCATTCCACCAATAACTTGGACACGATGTTTGACAACACGCACAAAGAATACACTCATAAAGACCATCAATTTTTTGACGATCAGAATAGCTTTGCAACCACTCTTTTGCAGGCTCAGGTGAAACAGTTTGCAACCAAGGCTCAATAGCACGATGCTGCGCATAAAAACGCTTCAAATCAGGAACCAGATCTTTAACAACCGGCATAGAAGGAAGAGGATACACCTTGATGGGATGTTTCACATCATCCATCCCTTTAGTACAAGCCAGCGTATTGACCCCATCAATATTCATCGCACATGAACCACAAATACCCTCACGACACGACCGACGAAGCGCCAAAGTTGGATCAATATGATTCTTAATAAACAAAAGGCCATCAAGAATCATCGGACCACATGCTGAACGATCCACATAATAGGTATCAAGACGAGGATTATCCTCATCATCAGGTGACCAACGATAAATGTGAAATTCTGTCAGCTGTGTCGCACCTTCAGGTTTAGGCCAAATCTTTCCAGCCTTTACACGAGAATTTTTGGGAAGCCTAATTTGAACCATGACTCATTCTCCCCTTAGTAAACACGTTTTTTAGGCACAATGCGTTTTAAGTCTATACCGCCATCTGCCTCAGATGTTAATGGATCCACGTGAACAGGCCGATAGGATAATGTCACTTTCCCATCTTTTGACAAATGCGAAAGTGTATGGCAACGCCAATTTTTGTCGTCACGCTCTGGATAATCTTCACGCGCATGCGCCCCACGGCTTTCTAAACGCGCAGCCGCAGAATGAACTGTCGTAATAGCATTTGCCATCAAATTCTCAAGCTCTAATGTTTCAACCAAATCAGAATTCCAAATCAACGAATGATCTGTCACTTTAAGATCAGAAAGTTCATTCCAGAGTTTACTTACACGCTGACATCCTTGCTCTAAAGAATCTGCCGTACGGAACACTGCAGCATCTTCCTGCATAGTCCGCTGCATTTTTTCACGCAACACCGCCGTTGGTGTATGCCCTTGAGCAAAACGCAAACGATCAAAACGTGCCATAATTTCATCAACAGCTGTTTCATTAATTGCCGGAATCTCTGCATTGCGGTCAATTATTTTTCCTGCACGAATTGCAGCCGCACGCCCAAATACCACAAGATCAATCAGTGAATTGGAACCCAAACGATTAGCACCGTGAACAGATGCACACCCTGCCTCACCCACAGCCATCAATCCAGGTTGAACACAATCAGGCGAATCACTTGTTGGGTTTAAAACTTCCCCATAATAATTGGTAGGAATACCACCCATATTATAATGAACTGTTGGTAAAACCGGGATAGGATCTTTTGTCACATCAACACCTGCAAAAATTCGTGCTGATTCAGAAATCCCCGGTAAACGCTCATGCAATATAGCAGGATCAATATGATTGAGAACCAAATGAATATGGTCCTTCTTGGCACCAACCCCACGCCCTTCACGAATTTCAAGCGTAATACAACGTGAAACCAAATCACGTGAAGCCAAATCTTTAAAAGAAGGCGCATAACGTTCCATAAAACGCTCACCTTCAGAATTGATCAAATAACCACCTTCTCCACGTGCCCCTTCTGTGATTAAACAGCCAGAACCATAAATACCCGTGGGGTGAAATTGAACAAACTCCATATCCTGAAGCGGCAACCCAGCACGTGCAATCATTCCACCGCCATCACCTGTACATGTATGGGCTGATGTAGCAGAAAAATAAGCACGTCCATAACCACCTGTTGCCAAGACAACCATCTTAGCAGAAAAACGGTGAATTGTACCGTCATCTAAATTCCACGCTACAACACCTGTACACACACCATCAGTCATGATCAAATCAAGCGCAAAATATTCAATAAAAAATTGCGCATTATGCTTTAAGCTTTGCCCATAAAGCGCGTGCAAAATAGCATGCCCAGTACGATCAGCCGCCGCACAAGTACGTTGAACTGGCGGACCTTCCCCAAACTGCGTCGTATGCCCACCAAAAGGCCGTTGGTAAATTTTACCCTCTTGTGTACGCGAAAAAGGAACCCCATAATGCTCTAATTCATAAACAGCAGCAGGAGCATTGCGCACCAAATATTCCATCGCATCAGTGTCGCCAAGCCAATCAGAGCCTTTCACTGTATCATACAAATGCCACTGCCAATTGTCAGGCCCCATATTTGCAAGAGACGCTGCAATACCGCCTTGTGCTGCAACTGTGTGCGAACGAGTGGGAAAAACCTTTGTAATACATGCTGTCCTTAACCCCTGTTCAGCCATGCCAAGGGTTGCACGCAAACCTGAACCGCCAGCGCCAATAACAACAACATCAAATTTATGATCTACATAATGATAAGGAGCATGACCCGCTTTAGGGCCCAAAGACGATACTGTAGCCACCATGTTGGTTAAACTCCCAATACGATTTTTAAAAGAGCAAAAATAATGAAACCACCCAAAACACAACAAAATAAGGTGTTTAATACTAAAAATAATATCCGCAAATTTCCATGTGGAATATAATCTTCAATAACAACTTGCATTCCAAGTTTCATATAATAAAGGCTTGAAAAAGTCATCAAACCCATTAAAACCGCCACAATAGGGTGCGAAAGTCGTGCATAAATAACATCATACCCCTCCCCCACAAGCGAAATGACAAGAACAATAAAAAATATCCAAAGCAGCACACTGGTAAAACCCGTCAGATTTTCTAACCAAAAATGCCCTGTTCCCTCATGCGCACTTCCAAAACCACGCACTTTCCCAAACTCTGTTCGAAAATCTTTTTCATATTTTTCTCCATCCCCTATCAAGACAACCCATATCCAATAACCCAAATTGCGCATGTCACAATAAGGGTAATAAACACAGTTGCCCAAGCAGTCGCAGTTGCTTTTTCTTTTGCTAAAAGACAAGGCTTCATATTCCAAACAAGATGGCGAATACAGCCAACCATATGGTGAACCCCAGCAAGCGTAAAAAGAAATAACACACACAACCCCGGGAAAGATCCATAAATCCCATTAACCGTTTTAAACGTATCACTCCCGCAAGCGATTGCCCCCAACCAAATGGCAAAACATATCATTCCAAAATAAAGCGCTACACCAGTGATACGATGTGCAATCGACATCGCCATAGTAATCGACCAACGATAAATACTCAAATGGGGAGAATAAGGGCGATCTTTTATCCTAGATGTCTCTATCATAAAAACTCTGACCTGACTTTCATTGCAACTTTATCGCAAACGAGAAAACTCATAATAAACGATCAAGCACATTCCAATTTTGATACCTAAAGGCGCACATTACAGGTCGGTTATCTCAAATAACGGATTAAAGGTCGCGCATAAAAAAAACCGATTAGCTTATAGCTATAAACCATAAAGCCTGCTTTGTTTAGTACAATTTTATCTTCACGTCAAAGGCTTAAACATTGTTTCTTCAACGAAAACATGTATTTTTTTCAAACCCGCTCAAATCCCACCCGTTAAATAGTAACGAAATACTTCACAATATTTACAGTTTAAATCATTAACTATATTAAATCATTAATGAAAAAACGAAACTGCTCTTCTTGATAGAGAACTTTCAAATCACGCTTAACATTAAAATAAACTTCCCCTTATTAAAATAAGCTTCTCTTTTAAAGACACCCCCCTCTCTGAAGAGATCAATAGATTGAGTGCCCCAATAATCCACACATATCAAATTCAACTTCAATAACAGTGTTACAGCTTTTTTGCTGATATTTGTTCCTTCATCAAACCCGCATTTCCTTCATAAAAATACACTGAAGTACTCATTATAACGAAAATTATTGGAATAACTTTTAATTCACACGACCAAGGAGGCGCCATCCCTACATCTCCTCCAATCTCCCCATTTTTAAATGTACCCATTTTTATAAGAGTATATCGGTTTCTTGATAGTTTTTGTGTAAGCAATTTTTGCATCAAAAAAGTAACAAACAATTCATTACAAAAAATATTGTTAAAGTTACCACTACACACATTTTGTAAGATCAATACAAAGCAAATAAAATATTAAAAGACACCTTTCATTTTTCCATGAAAAAAAATGATTCTCTAAAATTTGATCACCAAGCATCTCTTTATAAGCATCTCTAAAGGATCTCTCTTATTTTGTATAAAATTCCTTGATAAAGGAGTTTTATAATCGCAATTCTTCCTCACAAAGCAAAAAAGCGGCATAAAAGCCGCTTTTTTAAAAAAAACTTTAAAGAAATATTTATTCAGCAGTCTTGTCTTCAACTTTTTCTGCAACGACTGCTTTTTCTCCTCCCTCAGAAACCTTAGCATTCTTACGGTAATCTCTCTTTTCAGCGATACGTGCAGCCTTTCCTCTTAAACCACGAAGGTAATAAAGCTTTGCACGACGCACCTTACCCCGGCGGACAATCTCAACACCTTCAACCAAGGGAGAATACATCGGAAACACACGCTCAACACCTTCACCATAAGAAATTTTGCGCACTGTAAAGCTCTCATTCAAACCACCGCCCGAACGTGCAATGCAAATTCCTTCATAAGCCTGAACACGTGTGCGCGTACCTTCCGTCACACGGACCAAAACGCGCAACGTATCTCCCACCTGAAACGCTGGAAATTGGCGTTTTTCTTCAATTTTTGCGCATTGTTCAGCTTCAAGCTGCGCTATAATATTCATTTCTTTCATCCTTCATGTTCTTTTCGAACAGTCAGAGCCTTAAACTCTTACCACAAAGCTGCCTTTCATACAAAAAGGATATTCTTTGGGTTCTGCTTTAAACACCTGGGCTCTGCTTTAAACAAGAGCGAATACACTATTTTTTCTTTTAGAATTTATTTCTTTTAAATCCATAGAAAGCTTTTTTCAAAAAACTCTCTTAAAAGTGCGTTGTGCAATACACCATCTTTAAAAATGAATCAAGCTTTTCGAAGATTTTTGGTATAAAGAGCATAAAGGTCAGGTCGACGTTGCTGTGTTAAACATTCGGCCTGCTCTTGACGCCAATTTGCAATAGCTTTGTGATGGCCTGATGTCAATACCGGTGGAATAGTAAGTCCTTCAAAAACTGAAGGACGCGTATAATGGGGGTACTCAAGCAAATTATTCTCAAAACTTTCACATTCTCCAGAAGCTTGATTGCCCATAACACCAGGTAAAAGTCGCACAATTGCATCCATAAGAACCAATGCAGCCACCTCTCCACCTGAAAGAATATAATCACCAATTGAAATTTCTTCTAATTTTCGCGCTTTTATCACGCGTTCATCAACCCCTTCAAAACGACCACACACCAATATCGCGCCTAAACCACGAGCCAAAGAACGAGCATAGTTTTGGTTAAAAGGACGTCCCCGTGGGCTCAACAAAAACCTTGGCAAATCAGGGGGGCAACTATCAATTGCAGCAGCCAACACATCTGCCCGCATCACCATACCAGCACCACCACCAGCCGGTGTATCATCAACACTGTGGTGTTTGTCAAAAGCAAAGTCTCTAATCTGTACTGTATTGAGCGACCATATCCCTCGCGCTAAAGCCTGCCCTGCTAAAGAATGACCTAATAATCCTGGAAACATTTCAGGATAAAGTGTTAAAATATGCGCTTGAAATCCCATGCTTATTCCCTCATCCTACTCTTTTTGTTCAAATCTCCCTTATTTATTATTCTTCTTTCATGTAAGCCAAACCCGCTGCCACTGGATTGATCACAATAAAACCAGAAGCAACACAAATTTCCGGCACAGCCGCCTTGCTAAATGGAATGAGCTCTCTCTTGCCGCCATCTAAACAGATTTCAAGCAAATCACCAGCACCAAAATTAAAAAAACCGCTCACTTCACCAAGACGCTTGTCTGCATCATCATAAACGCAAAGCCCAATCAAATCGATTTGATAAAATTCATCCTCAGCCAAATCATCAAGCAATTGATCTCGCTTAATATAAAGGTTAATTCCCTTTAAAGCTTCGGCAGCACTTCGCTCCTCCACCCCCTTAAAACGCACAATTGCATCGTTTTTTTGCACCCGAAATGTTGCAATTTCATAACAGCGCCCTCCTTTATCATAAAGGACACCATAAGCCTTTAAGCGCTCAGGCTCACCTCCCAATACCTTAACCCAAACATCCCCCTAATTCCATGGGCAGCACCAATAATGGCAAGACAAATTGCCTTTTTAAGTTTTTTTCTCTTTTGTTTCATGTATAATATCATCTCTTCTAAAAAGAAAGAATCATTATATACTTAATTATTGTCCATTAGAGCTTGTTGCCATACAAAAATCTTATAAAAGCGTATTTTGTGGCATATAGTGAATGAAAAAGGAGAAATCTGATGGCGAATATTATGCTTTTTTATAAAAATGTTACTCCAATCAACAAAACTTTTCATAGAAGTCTTAAATTCAATCCCTCACAAGATATGTCCTTTGCAAAAGATACTCATTGGGTTCCCCTAGCAAGTGATGAATATTTTCAAGCTGCTCTCGACTACCCTATCTTGTTTATGAGCGCAGAAGATGAACAAAAAAAGCGCCATTACACATCCATCGCTCTTGTAGGTCTTTCTAATGATGTAAATAATTACATTACTGCTGATAAAAGTTGGCAACGTGACACTTATATCCCTGCTTTTATTCGCCGTTATCCTTTTGTTCTTGCACAAATACAAGATCAAAAAGAGCTTTCTGTTTGCTTTGACCAACAATCTGGCATGTTTAATGACGTTACAGGCATAGAGCTTTTCAATTCTGATGGGTCTATTTCTCCCTTCATGGAAGAGCGTATCAATTTTCTTGAGCACTTTAAAATTGGTATGGAAAGAACAGCTGAATTTATTGATACTCTTGTCAAGATGGACCTTCTTAGTCAAAAATCAATTAATGTCAAAAATGACAAAGGTCTTTCAGCTCAATTAGAAGATTTCTGGATTGTTGATGAAGAAAAACTGCATAAATTACCGGCTCATCAACTTGCTAAATTGCATAAAAATGGCTTTTTAGGGCGGATTTTTGCGCATCTTTTGTCAATGAATAATCTTCTAAAGGTGCTCTCTCTAAAAGGTGCAAGTCAAGCCGCTGCTAATTCTGCTGCCAATTCTATAGAAAAGAAAGAAAAAACAAATGGGCAGGCTAGTTCTGAAAAGCCCAAAAAGGGAAAAAATACTCTTAACTAGAAATGTCTCCCAATAATGACAACAAAAAAGGCCAAAATGCTCCTCTGATCCCAGCGGAGCAGGGTCTTTTGGTTGCAAGAAAAAAATGGCTAGAGGGTCTTGTAAAAACGCGTCGTATGGCTACACACACAGCACAAGCTTATGAACGCGATACACGGCAATTTTTGATTTTTTTGTGTCATCACCTCGGGCATGAAGTAACTTGCAAAGACCTTGCTGATTTGCGTGTAGTTGATTTGCGTGCTTATTTGGCCCATCGTCGTACGTTAAAAATAAGTGCACGCTCTTTAAGCCGAAATGTGGCGAGTTTGCGCTCTTTTTTCAATTACTTATCACGTGAGGGTATCGTTGATACACTAGCTGCTAAACTTATTCGCACACCAAAACACCCAAAGCTTTTACCTAAACCTTTGAATGTACAAGCAGCATTGCATATCATCAAACCAGAAAATCAACAAGAAGATGAACCATGGATTATTGCCCGTAACGTTGCTGTTTTAGCACTCCTTTACGGCTGCGGAATGCGAATATCAGAAGCTTTAGCACTTACACCAGAACAATTTTCTGATCCAGAGATAACAAGTCTGTCTGTAATAGGAAAAGGGGGCAAAACACGCCTAGTTCCACTGATTAAAACCGTTTACGAAATGGTAGAGACTTATCTTAAATGCTGCCCTTACCCTTTAGTGAGCACTCAACCAATGTTTCGTGGTGTTCGAGGTGGCCCGCTACAACCGGCTATTATTCAACGCCTTGTTCAAAATTTACGTGCTCGTCTTGGTTTACCAGAAACGACTACACCCCATGCATTGCGTCATTCTTTTGCAACCCACCTTTTGTCGCGTGGAGGGGATTTGCGTACCATTCAGGAATTACTTGGCCATGCCTGTTTATCGACAACACAAGTTTACACCCACATTGATACAGACCGCTTATTAGAAGTTTATCAAAAAGCACATCCTCGTGCTTCAAAAGTCATTGAATCAGAAAAACCATCTTAAGCAGCTTCAACTTCAAGAGCCAAAGCATGAATATGCGTCGTTAATTCTTGCTGTAAAACTTTATAAATCGCCCGGTGTCTTTCTACCCGTGACATACCTGAAAAAGAAGAAGAAAAAATTTTCACCCGAAAATGCGTTTCCCCATGACTATCAAAAACACCACCTTCATGACGATGCCCCGCATGAAGACTGCTTTCATTAATCACTTCAAGTTTTTGTGGGCAAAAAGCATCACGAAGCTTTGTTTCGATGACTGTTTGAATCACAGTAGACATTTTTTCTTTACTCTCCACTAAAATGGATAGTGTAATTAGCCATCTTCGACACTACATTAAGTATGAAAATAAATTTTCAAAGTCAATCCTTGTCAAACACACCGATTTTGCATAAACCAAAAACATGGCTACAACATCTAAACTATTTGATTCAATTCGTATCAGCTCCAATAAAAGAAAACAAGGTGAAGCACAAACCCAACAGTGTCAATGGGAGGGGTGTGAAAAAACCGGGGTGCACAAAGCGCCAGCAGGCCGTAATCGTGAAGGGCAGTATTTTTACTTTTGCCTTGATCATGTACGTGCTTACAATAAAGACTTCAATTATTTCTCAGGCCTTAGCGATAAAGATATCGCAAATTTTCAGAAAGACGCCCTCACAGGGCACCGCCCTACGTGGTCTGCTGGGAGCAATAGTGCATCAAAAAAAACATCCCCTCACTATGCAACAATTCGCTCTGGAACAGCGGCTTATCAAAACCGTATGCGTGATCCCTTTTCATTTTTCACCAAACGTCACTCAGCCGGTACAACCTCACGAAAATTAAAACCTTTGGAAGCCAAAGCTTTTGATACTTTAGGGTTACAAGCCAATGCCTCAGCTGAGGATATTAAAACAAAATATAAAGAACTGGTCAAAAAACATCATCCTGATGCCAATGGTGGTAACCGTTCTTCAGAAGAACGTTTTCGCGATGTTTTACACGCCTATAATTTACTCAAGAAATCCGGCCTGTGCTAAAGTGCTAAAGGAGGGGGTCACCGTGCTCAAAGCAATCCACTTTAGTGCAAGAGTGCAAGCTGTTTTCTTGTTTAATTTACTTGTTTTAAAAACACCATGAAATATTAATCATTATCTCCCATCCCCTCTCTTTCTACAGAGCATTGCATCAGCAATTGATGTCTTGTATTGTTTTTCAACTCAAATAATAAAGAGTGGATACCCTTCCAGAAAAACAATGACAAAACCAAATCACGCTACCGATGTTCCTGATATCACAGTCTGCGCTCGTGATATATTTCATATTGATACAGACATGAAAGTACCCGCTTTTAGCGCAAAAAGCTTACATGTCCCTGACTTAGATCCCGATTATCTTTTTGACCAGCAAACAACTTTAGCCATTTTAGCAGGCTTTGCTTTTAATCGTCGTGTTATGGTTTCTGGCTATCATGGCACTGGTAAATCAACACATATTGAACAAGTCGCTGCACGTCTTAACTGGCCTTGTATTCGAATTAATCTTGACAGTCACGTTAGTCGCATTGACCTTGTTGGAAAAGATGCCATCGTTTTAAAAGATGGTCTACAAATCACTGAATTTAAAGATGGCATTTTACCCTGGGCTTATCAAAACAACATTGCTCTTGTCTTTGATGAATATGATGCAGGCAGACCTGATGTTATGTTTGTTATTCAACGGGTACTTGAAGCCTCTGGGCGGTTGAGCTTACTCGATCAAAACCGCGTTATCGCTCCTCATCCAGCATTTCGCCTTTTTGCAACAGCAAATACCATTGGCCTTGGCGATACAACAGGGCTTTATCATGGCACACAACAAATTAACCAAGCCCAAATGGACCGGTGGTCTATTGTGGCGATATTAAACTATTTACCCCATGACCATGAAGTTGACATTGTCTGTTCAAAAGTCAAACATTTCCAAACATCTCAAAGAAAAAAAACAGTTTCACAAATGGTGCATGTAGCCAACATGGTACGCCAAGCCTTTATCAATGGTGACCTTTCAACGGTTATGAGCCCGCGCAGCGTAATCACCTGGGCAGAAAATACTGAAATTTTTCAAAATGTTGACTTGGCTTTTCAATTAACCTTTCTTAATAAATGTGACGAACTCGAACACTCAATCGTTGCAGAGTTTTACCAACGTGCTTTTGGAAAAGAGCTTACCAAATCACTCAATCTATAATGTCTGATCTTTAAGGAATGCGTCAATTATGACGACAGAAGTTGGTGACAACAGCAAACATCAAATAAACCACTCTCCCAATGGTAAGTTTGACATTGCAGCTTTTAAAAAAGCCGTTTCTATCTGTACCCGCACACTTTCTAGCACATGCAATTTTGAAGTCACTTTTAACAAAAGCAAATCATCTACAAACGACAATTATGTCCACCCATCAATATTACCACCACACATAACACAAAAAGATGTCACCATTACCCGTGCATTGGGAGATTGCATAGCACTACACAAAGCATGGCATGATCCCCATATTCATGCCAAGTTTGCTCCAACACAACCAGAAGCACGTGCTATTTTTGATGCTCTTGAGCAAACACGCGTTGAAGCAATCGGCACCTTAGCAATGGAAGGAATTGCTCAAAATCTTGATACAATGCTCGCCGATAAATACCAAAAAACCCATTACCAAATGGTGCGCCATCAAAGTGAAGCGCCTTTAGAAGATGCACTTGCACTTTTACTGCGTGAAAAGATAACAAAACGCCCCCCTCCCCAAGAAGCTGAACCCATATTGGAATTATGGCGTCAATCAATTGAACAAAAAGCTGCAACAGAACTGCGTGAGCTTACATATCATATTTATAACCAAAAAGCTTTTGCACATATTGCTCATCAAATGCTTATTGCATTGAAAATTACCGACCAATTGAATGAAAATTCCAAGAGGGAACGCAGTAGAAAACCAAACAATGATCTTGAAACCAAAAGCCCAGATAAAGAAGAAAGTGAAAGCGCAAAATACTCTCAAAATAAAGAACAAAAAACAACTGACCAAAACAATGATAGATATGATAAAGAGAACACACGAAACACCCAATTAAGCGATGATGATACAACCCAAAAAAAACAGGAAAATACTTGGCAAAAAGAACAAAGGAAATTCAAATGCTCTTCTGATGTTTCTCAGCCAATGGAGAAACTTGCTGATTATAAAATTTTCACGCGTCAATTTGATGAAATTTCAGAAGCGACTCATTTTTGTTCAGAAAGCGAATTAGATCATTTACGCCACTGCCTTGATAAACAATTAAATCATCTCCAAAACATTGTCGGACGCTTAGCAAACCGCCTGCAACGCCGTCTTATGGCACAACAAAATCGTTCTTGGCATTTTGATCTTGAAGAAGGACATCTGGATACAGCACGACTTGCACGCCTCATTATCGATCCCATGCAATCGCTTTCTTTTAAAAGAGAACACGATACACACTTTCGTGATACAGTTGTCTCATTGCTCATTGATAATTCAGGATCAATGCGAGGACGACCAATTACTGTTGCAGCAAGTTGTGCTGATATTTTAGCGCAAACACTTGAACGCTGCAAAGTCAAAGTCGAAATTTTAGGCTTCACCACTAAAGCTTGGAAAGGCGGTCAAGCCCGGGAAGAATGGAACAACCAAAATAAACCTGACAATCCAGGGCGTTTAAATGATCTGCTCCATATCATCTACAAAAGTGCCGATACACCATGGCGCCGTGCCCGACGTAATTTAGGCCTAATGATGCAGGAAGGATTGCTCAAAGAAAATATTGATGGTGAAGCACTCATTTGGGCGCATCAGCGCCTTCTATCACGACACGAATCTCGCCGTATCCTCATGGTCATTTCTGATGGTGCACCAATTGACGATTCAACACTTTCTGTTAATCCTAGTTCTTATCTTGAAAAGCATTTGCACGCTGTCATTCAAGAAATCCAAACACATTCACCTATAGAATTAATTGCCATTGGCATTGGTCATGATGTCACACGTTATTACCAACGCGCTGTGACAATCGTCAACGCTGAAGAACTAGCAGATGCCATGACAAAACAATTAGCAACACTCTTTGACCCTAAAAAAACTAATCGCTCACACAATATTTTCAAAAGATAAACATCCACGATAAATGATTTGCATGCACCAAACACATAAATAAAGCACATTTCAAATGCCCTTTATTTCCACAAATACACTAAAAATCTGATCATATTTATGAATTGATGATAAATCTTAAAAAAACTAACGAAAAGCTTTCTTTTTAGTTCTCTGATAAAAGTGAAACTCTAAAACTTCTCAAAATTGTACCATAAGGCACAAGCATAACCAGACTCATCACTATTTTAACTGAAAAATCACCACAAGCAAGTGAGAACCAAACTGGAACGTCAAACCCAAAAAATATTGTTTTATCCAAGATAGAACTATCAACATAACCTGTCATGTGATCGATAAAACTAAAATGACTAGAAAAAGCAATAGCAAAAAACAATACCGTATCCAAAGCTGAGCCAGCCAATGCTGCTGCTAAAGGTGCCTTCCACCATGTTTTACGTCGCAAAGGTGTAAAAACAAAAATATCCAGTAATTGCGCAAATAAAAATGCCATACTAGAAGCAATGGCAAGCCGTGGCGTAACTAATACCCAAGAAACAAAAAAAGCCGTTATAAAACCAGCATACACCACACGTCGCGCCGCAGCTGGACCATAAAAACGATTCGTTAAATCATTAATCAGAAAAGCAATTGGATAGGTAAAAGCCCCATAGGTCAAGATTTCATTCAAATCAAACCAATAGATAGGATATTGAACCAAAATATTGGAAGCAGTCACCGCCAAACACATTGCAAAACTTGCAAAAACAATATGCTTTTTTCTTTGCTGCTCTGCTAAAGATTTACAGGTTGAAAACATTCCTTGTAACCTGAGGTATAAACGCGAATCAATCAGTAGTATAAGCTAAACACCCACAGATTTAAAATCTCACCCTTAAAAAATAAGAGCAAACATTTTAAATTCTGCTTTGAATCAAAATCAATCAAGCAGCTTGTTCAGCTTTTTTCTTCATGATCTGGCGTTTTAATAAACGCGCACGTTGCGACAACTCTTTATCATCAGCTTTCACCAAAAAGCAATCAAGACCACCACGATGTTCAACTGAACGTAAAGCATGCGCTGAAATACGTAAACGGTAACTTTGCTGAAGCACTTCCGAAATTAATGTCACATTGCAAAGATTTGGCAAAAAACGACGACGCGTTTTATTATTGGCATGGCTAACATTATTCCCATACTGGACAGCTTTTCCTGTTAATTCGCAGGCACGAGACATAGACTTCACCTTTAAACTTTAAGAAACTTTTAAATTCCAAATCCAGCAATACAAAACGGGTGCCAAGCACACCAAATTTAGCCTTGAACAAGCATCATTGGAAATGTCGGGTTTATAAGGTGTTAGCACTAAAAGGTCAAGCATTTTGATATTTATCAATGCTTATTGATACTTATTTTGTCAATTTTGCAGTTCCATCACCAATATCAACCATATTTTTTTCGCGTGATTACCAATATTACTGTCTTTTTGACAGATATGTTACTCATTTTTGAAAAAAACACATAAAATATTTTCTTTAAACGCTGAACATGCTAAAAGAGAATTGATGACTAAAATGAAACAATCTCCAACAGAATCACACAACAAAAATATAAGTTTTTTTTCTATTCTGCTTGGCATTTTATGTATAAGCTTTTTTTTGCTTTTCAGTGCACTAGGCGTCTGGCAAATGCAACGGCTAAACTGGAAAACGAATCTTATTGCCAGTGCTAATCAGCGCATTCATTTACCCCCCATCAAAGCTCCCTCCCAAGATCAATGGGAGCATGTTACTTTTGATAAAGATGAATATCGCCCCGTCACACTTACCGGAAAGCTCTTAACAGACAACAATATTCTTATAACAGCCCTCACTCAAGATGCCACTGGTTATTGGGTTTTAACACCCTTACAAACAGCAGATAATACTCTAACCTTTGTAAACCGTGGTTTCATTCCTATGGATGCACGCCACCACTTTGAGCAAGAAAACACCCCACCTCATCCCCATTCTTCCACGAATACAGAGCAGACTACGATCACCGGTTTTTTACGTATGAGCGAAGGAGAGGGAATATTTCCACGCAAAAATAACCCTGATCAAAATCTCTGGTATACACGCCAACTCCCCGCCATGGCCCAAAAGCTAGGGCTTTCCAATGTAGCCCCTTATTTTATTGATGTTACACAAAAAATAGCCACACAAGGAAATCTTCCTATTGTCGGTCTAACAGTTGTGCATTTTAACAATAATCACCTTAGCTATGCTCTCACATGGTTCATTTTAGCAGCTGGTGTTTTGGGTGCATCTTTTTTTCTGCTTTCAAAATATAATAACTAAAAAAGATAAAACCCTCAAATATCCCCATCTCATAAAATAAATACTCAAATACCCCCCTCTTTTAAAAAGAGCATGCATTACTTAAGATATCATCATATTGTGCTGAAAATTATAGACTTTACTCGGTTTCTTTTCAAAGAAACATCATTCATAAACTTGAACTTGTAAAGCTGATAGGAAAACAATTCTCTTTTTTGCCCTCTTCCCCTATTTCTACAATAGAGGAAAACACAAACCCCGCATCAAAACACCCCCTTTAAATTTCACACCCAAGTGATCACGTGTAAATAGTGCTTTATCAAAAACAAACATCAAAGAGATTTGCGCGAAAAACGCCACGCAATTGAACGAATATCACCCCGATTAATACCAAGATCATTAAGTTCATATGTTGAAAGATTATTTAATGCCTTAACTGTCCGACGATAACGGCGCCAAGAACCAAAAGACTGTAGAATGTTCATGTTTTTTACCCAAATCTTACGTTAAATTCTTGAGATCCATAAGATAGAGCAAATTTCACAAATAAGTTGTGCTATAATCACATAACTGTCGTGCGTTTATAGCATAGGAGCATATTGCCAAATTTCCTTCATTCGACTGGTAAACAAAAACAAATAAAAAGCCATACGCTTTAATGGCGAAAATGGCGCACACCTGTAAAAACCATTGCCAAGTTATGCGCATCAGCCGCTGCAATAACTTCCTTATCGCGCATTGACCCACCTGGTTGAATAACTGCACTCACACCAGCTTCAGCAGCTGACAATAAACCATCAGCAAAGGGAAAAAACGCATCTGATGCAACAACAGATCCCTTGGTTAAAGGCTCTGTTAAACCCATTCCTTTTGCGTTTTCTTCAGCTTTATGAACTGCAATTTTAGCTGAATCAAGACGGCTCATTTGGCCAGCACCAATACCCACTGTTGCACTGTTTTTTGCATAAACAATAGCGTTTGACTTAACATGTTTAACAACACGAAACGCAAACTGAAGATCACGCATCTCATCTTGGCTTGGTGCCCGCTTCGTTACCACCTGGAGTTTTAAATCCTCAACCACCGCATTATCACGCGACTGTACTAAAACTCCCCCTGAAAGTGTTTTAAAAATCAGCCCTTCAGAACGTGGATTAGGCACCCCCCCCGTTATCAATAAGCGGAGATTTTTTTTCTGTGCAATGATTTCACGTGCCCCCATTGTCGCATCAGGAGCAATAATTACTTCCGTAAAAAGCTTAACAATCTCTCCTGCACACTCTTCATCTAAAGGGCGATTTAAAGCAACAATCCCACCAAATGCTGATATGTTATCACATCTTAAAGCATTTAAATAAGCTTCTTTTAAACTCTGCCCTTCTGCAACACCACAAGGATTGGCATGTTTAATAATAGCAACAGCAGCGGTTCTACAAGGATCAAATTCTGCCACAAGCTCAAATGCTGCATCTGCATCATTCATATTATTATAAGAAAGTTCTTTACCCTGTAAAAGCGTTGCGGTTGCAACCCCAAAACGTTTATCACGCGTATGATAAAACGCTGCCCGTTGATGCGGATTTTCCCCATAACGCATCACACTATCAAGATGACCGGAAAAATTCTGCCAAGATGGCATTTCAACTTTTAAATCTTGTGCAAACCAAGCCGCTATTACTGCATCATAGGAAGCTGTGTGCTCATAAGCACGTGCTGCTAATTGACGACGCAATAAAAAGCTTAAACACCCATTATGTTTCTTTAATTCATCCAAAACCAAATCATAATCACAAACTGATGTCACAACACCCGTATAAGCATGGTTCTTAGCCGCTGCGCGAATCATCGCTGGGCCACCAATATCAATATTTTCAAGAATCGTTTGTGAATCTGCCCCCGATTGAATTGTTGCTTCAAAAGGATATAAATTAACCACAACAAGATCAATCCCACAAATACCATGTTCTTCCATAGCAGCTGCATGGTCTGGGTCTTTTCTAATGCCCAATAAAGCACCATGAATTAATGGGTGGAGTGTTTTAACACGCCCATCCATAATTTCCGGAAATCCTGTTACCTCAGCAACATCTTTTACCGGTAAACCAGCATCCTTTAATGCTTTGGATGTCCCCCCCGTTGAAATCAGCTCAATCCCATAAGCGTGAAGCGCTTGTGCAAACTCCACCAAACCAGTTTTATCAGAAACAGAAAGAAGAGCACGACGAACCTGATGAAGATCAGGCGCAGAATAATTTTTTGAAATAGCAGCCATAAGGAAGATTCTAAAAATAAAATGATTAAAATTCAAGCAAATTTATAATGTATTACTACAATAATATATGCCTTTTCCAAAAAACTGAAAGAACATAATGCTTAAAATTCTGAAATCCATCAATAATAAAACCACCTTCATGCCGTCATCAGTGCAGCATATTCCTATTCTGACTCAAGACGAACAAAACGCCAATGAATTTTTTCTGTCAACGCAGGGCGGAAATATAAAACAATTTGCTGCGTGCGTTGTGGGCCCGTTAATTCAGCAAAATCAATCGAATCTTCTAAAGAAATATCCGTATCAGGTGACATAAAATGCCACATCTTCTTACCTTCCACAGCCAAATGCACACTGTCCCCATTATGAATGACCTCAACTTCGGGGTGAAGATGAAACCGAACGGCAACACAATGAGACTCATTGCAATCAGCCCTATGACCATTTGAGTGAGCAGTATGCGGCATGAAAAAGCGATCAAACCCTTCAATAATCGCCCCATTTGTCGTTAAAGTAAGACCGCGCTCATGAATAAGATTAAAAGGTCGCACATACCCATCATGGCATGCAATAAAACCAATCTTTTCTGCTTCTTCTATACGTTGCACTTTAATATCCGTCGGTCCTTCAAGCAACAGGGAAGTATTTTTGCTCTTTTTTTTGCGAAAAATGCCCACCGAACAATCATTGATTGTTGCTGTTGAATGTGCCGCTGTAACACGCCCGAAATGCCGATACTCTTCCCCCCATAAGGAGCAATACCCGCATTGATAATAAAGCGGTTTCCTTGAGAAGACATCTCAAATGATAAACATCCCGAACAAGCATATTCTGAAGCAAAATGTGGTGGAAATTTTCCCGTATCTGCAAGTACAGTTGTTTGATTGGCCTGTAAACGCTGAAAACCAGAATAACGCGCATAACTAAAAGGATTTGCCCCTGTTTCATCAAAATCTAAAATAGCCGATAGATGCCCCGACATAACAGGACCAACCCCATTAAAATGTGCAAGTGTTTGATCTTCATGGATAAAAAACCGCAAAGCTGGTAACATACGTTCAACTGAATCAATTAAAACACGTGGCAGTGTTTCATTGCTATGTTTGTAAAGATCACGCAAAGATAATAAATCCAACAGTAAACTGAGCAAAATAGCAGGACTGCGTGAAATATGCCCCCCATCGACAAGAATTTGACGTGAAAGCTCACGGATAAGATAGGTTTGCATTTTCTTCCTTGTGGCAGCACAAACAGGCAAAGCCAAAGAAGAAAATACCAAAGCGATCGCCGCTTGTAAGCGTTGATCATTTTCTTCCATACTGTGAATCAATATACGCAAATAACGAAATTGAAAACCAAGCGAATGCAAAAAACGCTTTTTAAACTGTTCACTTGCACCTTCCAACAATATTTGCGAATGACAAATCCATGAAATCAAACGTCGTGCAACAACCCCCCCACTCCAAGAAAGCCCTTTTATTTTCTTATCACTATGATCAAGCCAATCTTCTAATAAAGAGCGCGCATGTGCTATAGCTAATGGGTTGCGTGCTGGCGTCATATGCCGCAGCCAATGAAAGTCATGAAGTGCTGCTTCCCATTCTGGCGTTGGTGGAACTAATGAAAAAGGCGAAAGAGAACCAGACTGAACAACCCGACCAGCAAAAGCAAAACGGCCATGGTAAAATTCATGTGCTACTTTTGAATCAGCTAAGTGCAAATCAATGGGATGGGCTAAAATTCTTTGCGGATGAAAACCCAAAAATCGCCAACGAAATAAAGGCCCCACCCATAAACGCCGTAGAGATTGTAACACCTTATACACAAAAACTGATGTCTTTACCTGATGACTTCCCACCGCAATCGCCACACTTATCTCTCCAGCCATTCTTTATCAAACAAAATGCTCAATCATTTCTTTATCAAACACAATGAATGTCGGCGATTTACGTAAATGAAACGTTAATTAAGCCACCTTGCGTAAACGTGCTGCAAAAAAACCATCCATTCCAAATAACAGCGGGTCTTCAACATCACAATTATCATAGCAACAATCAGCAGGCGTTGTGCGCAAAGTACCATCAGAAGAGAGCAAATGCTTCATAGAACCCATCTCTTCTGCTAAAATGGGTTCTAAAATAATATCATCACGCGTAGACAAAATCTTTTTAATAAGGTCTTCCCCCTCTTGTCTTGCCAATGAACAATTAGAAAAAATAATGCACCCACCCTTCTTTACAAAAGCAATTGCTGCCAAAAGAAGATCATACTGCACAGCCGCTAATTTGGTGATATCATCAGACGATTTAGTCCATAAAATATCTGGATGACGGCGTATCGTCCCCGTAGAAGAACAAGGTGCATCAAGAAGAACCGCATCAAAAAGCTGCTCAGAATAAAAATCTCTCATATCACCAGTCCAATAATGGGCTGACAAATGAAGACGTTCCATATTTTCTTTTAAACGCTCTAACCGATTAGCCGAACTCTCAACAGCTGTCACATCTGCCCCTTGCAAAGCCAATTGAGCCGTTTTCCCACCAGGGCTTGCGCAAAAATCAACAACCCGTTTGCCACGAATATCTCCTAACAAACAAGCAGGTAATGCTGCTGCAAAATCTTGAACCCACCAAGCCCCTTGCGCATATCCTGGTAAATTAACCACAGAACCATCCAAAGCGCCAAGCCGAATTGAACCATTAGGCAAAACAACACCCCCAAGCCGCTTTGCCCAACCAATACTGTCTGATTTTACAGTCAAATCAAGCGATGGTGCATTATTTTGTATCGCTAAAATCTGATGCGCCTTATCAACCCCATATGTTGACACCAAAAGCTGCCCAAACCAAGCTGGAACATCTTTAATGGTTGGCTCTTGCACACGCAAACACACCGCCTCACGTGCAAAATTACGTAAAATAGCATTCACTAACCCTGAAAAGCGGCGTGTACGTGGGTCAATTTTAGCCATTTGCACCGCCAAATCAATCGCCGCATGATCAGGAATATCAAGATAAAGAATTTGTGCTGCACTGATATGTAAAAGATGCTGAAGCGACAATGCTTGAAGTGGCAAAGGCCGTTTTAAAAAACGCGATAAAGCAGCTGTAATCTGACCTCGATGACGCAAAGCCGCCATTAAAATAGCCCGACATAACAGGCGATCACGGTGTGAAAGCTTTAAATAATGTGGATGTCCATATTCATGATCGGTCAAACCAGAAAGAGACTTATGCTTATCAAGCACCACACCTAAAAGACGGGCACAAACTTGGCGAACAACTAATCCCGGAATATTCTTTTCAGACATACATCCCGCTTTTTTATTTTGCACAATAACACCTCTACACCTCCCCCTTTAAAAACACTATGACCGAGGCTTTTTAAAATTCTGATGACGAAGCCAAGAAGGACGATCTGTTGTACGCCGAAAAGCACCCCTTTCCTGATGATTAAGAGCATCGTTTTGAGCACTAAAATTTAAATCTTCATTCTCTAAATCTAAACCGCTCACCTTTTCACCAAACATACTCTTTTTACCTTCTTTTATATTCTTGGCTTTGAATATATTCATTTCCTCAGCTTGCTTATAAAGAGCCGCAATACGATTTGTAGTCGCTGGATGAGTAGAAAAAAGGCTATCTGCTCCCTCACCTTTCAAAGGATTAACAATAAACATATGAGCCGTTGCCCGATTATGCTCTGCCTGTTCATTATGCACCATATGTCCCCCACCTGCAATTTTACTCAAAGCTGAAGCCAACCATAAGGGATTACCGCATATTTCAGCTCCACGTCGATCAGCAGCATATTCACGTGTACGGCTAATAGCCATTTGCACCAACATAGCTGCAAAAGGCGCCACAAACAGAGCAATAAGACTACCAAGCACCCCAGCACCATGCGAATGCTCTGAAGAAGAACGCTGCCCCCCCATCAATAAAGCAAAATTACCAAGCATAGAAATTGCCCCTGCAATTGTTGCGCTAAGAGTCATAATCAACGTATCACGATGTTGAATATGCGCTAACTCATGAGCCATGACCCCAGCAATTTCTTCTAGACTTAACCGCTCTAACAGCCCTGTACTTGCAACAACAGCTGCATTGTGCGGATTGCGTCCTGTAGCAAAAGCATTGGGTTGCCCACTGTCTATGATATAGACCTTCGGTTGTGGAAGAGAAGCTCTTTGCGCCAATTCACGCACAATCTTATAATAAACGGGTGCCGAACGCTGATCCACTTCACGCGCACCATACATACGCAAAACTATTTTATCTGAATTCCAATAAGAAAAAAAGTTTAAGCCCCCTGCCATCAAAAGCGCAATAACCATACCATTGCTTCCTGCAATAAGATAACCAACTCCCATAAAAAGTGCAGTCATAAAAGCCACAAGCATTGTTGTGCGCAGGATATTCATTGCTTTAAAACTCCATGATAATGCGTAATAATATCTATATGATAAGGATTTTTTGATTCTTCAATGGAAGAAAGGCATAAAATGGACCAAAAAGACAAGGCGATAAAACAAGATGCAACAAAACAAAATGCAGCTTCCCTTAAGCAGCGCCCCCTTCCCCCAGAAGCACAACGTGCCCTCAAAGAGGCTGCACAAAGACGTAAACAAGCACTCCATGAAAAGATGCCTTTGGAAAATGGTGGGCGCGGCGGAAAAGACCCAGCACGCTATGGAGACTGGGAAATTAAAGGCCGCGCTATTGACTTTTAAAAAGCTCAAATTAATGGCTTAAAAAACAAACCACCTTTTAAAAGACAAGCAAACATCTTTCAGATAAAAACAAGCAATGATTGCCTGCTTAAAACACAAGCTTTCACAACACTTCTCTTAAGTTAAGAGATTTAAAGCGCCTATGCTTCTCCTGATACAGCCGCCTCTTTTGATACAGCATCTTCTTGCGATACAGCTACTTCTTCTGATACAGTTTCTTCAGCAATTGAAGCTGATGCTTCTTCAGCAGCTTGCTTTGCTGCTGCAGCACGTTCTTGTGCTTTTTTACCAGGCTCACCTTTGTGTGGGTTATTACGTGCTGGGCGTTTTTTCAAACCAGCAGCATCTAAAAACCGCAAAACACGATCTGTCGGCTGAGCACCCTGACCAAGCCAATATTGAATACGTTCTTCGTTTAGCTTTACACGCTGTTGATCTTTAGGCAACATGGGGTTCCACGCACCAACACGCTCAAGAAAACGCCCATCGCGCGGACTACGCACATCCGCAACAACAATATGGTAATAAGGACGCTTTTTTGAGCCCCCACGAGACAAACGAATTTTTAATGCCATCTTTTTCTCCGATCAACTTTAACTTTTATCTAAATTAATTTGCTTTGTTTGTTTGCCTTTCAGCAATGATTATTATGGTAAATCACTTCTAATGGTGAAATTTAAAAACTTTTCAGCAAAATCGGGTTCAAAACAATTGTCCATAAACAATTGTCGCAAACCTGCAACCTTACTTTGCTCACACGTCACATAAACTGCAGATAAATCATAACAAGCTTTTAACTCTCCAATTGCTTGTACACAGCAAAAGCATTTTGCTAAAATATGAACCAGCGCCACACCAAAATTATCAATAGATGTTTGTAAACGCGTCAAACCATCTGGTACTTTCTTTTGCATCACGCTTCCTTTTTTCTTGTGCTTTACGATTTCTTCTTAGGAAGCGGAGGTAATTTCCCCCCATTCCCAGAAAGGCCACTGGGAAAACCGGGAAACGGTAATCCACTCTGAGGAAGACCAGGTAATTTCTCTCCTAAATTACCATTTTTAATTTGCTTTTGTAACGCCGATAACTGTGCCGGATCAATTCCCGATAAATTAGGCATATTACCAGGAACACCTCCAGCCCCAAATCCTAGTTTGGAACCAAGCCCTCCTAACATTTTTCCCATCAAACCGCCTTTGCCCTTTCCCCCCATAGCTTTCATCATATCAGCCATCTGACGGTGCATTTTCAAAAGCTTATTAATATCAGCAGCACTTGTACCAGATCCTTTAGCAATTCTTTGTTTACGACTATGTTTCAAAATCTCAGGATTAGCACGCTCTGCAAATGTCATTGATGAAATAATAGCCAATTGGCGGTTCAAAAGATGATCATTAAGACCTGCAGCCGCTATTTGCTCTTTCATCTTTCCCAAACCCGGCATCATTCCCATAATGCTGCCCATACCCCAAGTTTTTTCATTTTTTGTAATTGCTCTGCAAGATCATTAAGGTCAAATTTTCCAGCCTGCATCTTTTTTGCAAAATTCATCGCCTTTTCATGATCAATCGCTTCAGCAGTCTTTTCAACTAAAGAAACAATATCCCCCATGCCAAGGATACGATTTGCAATACGATGAGGGTGAAACTCTTCCAAAGCATCTATTTTTTCACCAACCCCAATGGCTTTGATCGGCTTTCCTGTAACAGCGCGCATTGAAAGTGCTGCACCACCGCGGCCATCACTATCCATTCGTGTTAAAATAATTCCTGTAAGGCCTACCCGTTCATCAAAAGAACGCGCAAGATGAACAGCATCTTGACCGGTAAGGCTATCAGCAACCAACATAATTTCATGAGGAAGCGACAATGCCTTGATCTCAGCCAATTCAATCATCAAAGCATCATCAAGATGATTGCGTCCTGCTGTATCAAGAAGCAAAACATCATAAGCGCCTAATTTTGCTGCCTGCACTGCCCGTGCAGTAATATCAACAGCAGATTGACCAGAAATAATAGGTAAGCTTGCAAGCTGCGCCTGCTCTCCTAATTGACGAAGCTGTTCTTGTGCTGCGGGGCGGCGCGTATCTAGTGACGCCATCAAAACTTTTTTATTGTGTTTGTCAGTTAAACGCTTTGCAAGCTTTGCTGTCGTAGTTGTTTTTCCCGAACCTTGCAAACCAATCAACATAATAACAACTGGTGCTGGTGCGTTTAGATCACTAAGGACAGCCTCATCACCCAACATGCTCACAAGTTCATCGTGAACAATTTTAACAACCATTTGGCCAGGCTTAATAGATTTAACAATAGCAGAGCCAACAGCTTTTTCACGAACCCTATCAGTGAAAGAACGCACCACATCCAGTGCAACATCAGCTTCTAACAAAGCACGACGAATCTCACGCAGCGCTGTTGCAACATCCTGATCTGACAAAGCACCACGCCCTGTCAAATTGGACAGAATGGAACCAAGACGCTCCTGCAAGGATTCAAACATCATCTACCTCATTGACCACATAACAAACAAATCAAAATGGCACCCGAGGACGCAACGCGTTATCGGATGTTGACCTCTGGGATCTTTTTATACCCTTAAAATAAGTGGGGTCCCAGTCGGTGGCTCCAAGTTAATTCTTGTCACTGAATGTTTGTTTCTTCAAACAACAAAAACTACTCTTTGTCAAGATTGATCATAAATTACCTTTGCACACAAAGATTAGGCAACAAAAAGATATTAAAGATATTTATGACCGGGTGAGTAATTTTTCCTCAACACGCATAAAATGCCCTGTTTCTTGTTCTAAGCTCCACAATTCACCGTTTGAAATATCAAACCAAGCACCATGAACTGTCAAAAGCCCCTGATCTTTACGTTCTTTTAACCATGGAAATGTCTCTAAATTTTTCAACGAATAACGAATAGAAAAATGCTCCAACGCAGCCTGTCGCTGTGTTTCAGTCATCGATTCACGACAGCAAGCCCCTTTTCCCGCCGAGACTAAAAGATCCATCCATAGCCCCATACAATTGTTCGATGACAAGGGCTTATACACCTCACCAAGAACAATATTAATTCCCCCACAACGCCCATGACCTAAAATAACAACGTGTTTAACTTTCAGCGACTGCACTGCAAACTCAATTGCTGCTGCTGTTGCATCATATTGATCACCAGGAGAAAAAGGTGGAACAAAATTTGCCACATTGCGCACAACAAAAATTTCACCAGGACTGGCATCAAAAATTGTTTCTGGTGCTGCACGCGAATCACAACACGCAATCATCAAAATTTCAGGCTTTTGCCCTTCTTCTGCCAATTGCCTATAACGCGCTGCCTGCTGCGAAAAATTATTGGTCATAAAAGACCGATAACCGTTTAAAAGTCTTTCTGGAAGATCTGTCATCTTTATATTTATTGTTAGTGTATATTTTAAAAACATGTTACTTTTTCATAGAAAAAATATCAATAAAAATATCCTTTTACTTGCGCCAACTATTTATCCAAAATTTACAGCATTACTCTAACTTGCGAAAAAATTTTATAATTATCTGAATAAATAACTATTCATTCAAAAATAAAATGGTACAGTATAAAGATGGCATAAACGACCTGCTCTTGTGAGGAGAAAAGGTCACCAAGAGCAAAAAGGGGAGTATAACTATGTCAAAACAAGAAGCATTAGATATCAAGAACAATCAAAAACAATTAGCAAAAATCCTTTTCGCCCATACTGATAAAGAAGATATTGCTTGTTATAAAAAAGATGAACTCGAAAAAGCTGCGGCTATTGCTTCTAAAGCGCTCAGCTTACATCAAGCAGGAAAAAGCACCATTTGCTTTGAACAAAAAGAGCTAACACGTAGCAGCAAGCCTATAACTGCTATCACACTTGTCAATGATAACAAACCTTTCCTACTTGATTCTGTTTTAAACGTCTTTAATCAACACGCAAACCACATTTATTTAATTGCGCATCCTGTTCTTGATTGCCCTTCTGGACAACGCATTAGCCTTATACAAATTCACATTGAAGCATTAAGCAAACAAAAGGCCATAACACTCAAAGATGAGCTTACCTTAGTTCTTGAACAAGTCAATGCCGCTGTGCAAGACTGGAAACCTATGTTGGAGGAACTTAAAAAGCACATCCACGCCTATCAAACAAACCTCCCGCAAAATTACCAAAAAGAAGGTGAAAAAACCATTGAGTTTCTCAACTGGCTTACAGATAATAATTTTATCTTCCTTGGAATGCGCACTTATGACTTTATTAAAAACAAAGAACCCCAAAACAGTTTGAAAGCTGGCAATATTGAATTGGGTATTCTTACAGATGCCTCCATTCGCATTATTGGCGATACACATGTAGAAGAACGCCCCAAAGAAGTCTTATCCTTTATGGAAAGCGATGACCTTCTTATTGTAACAAAAGCCAATAGCCGCTCAAAAATTCACCGTCCCATTTGGTTAGATTATATTGGAATTAAAATTTTTGATAAAGAAGGGCGTGTATGTGGGGAATTACGCATTGTAGGGCTATTCACATCCTCTGCTTATACCCGTTCTGTTTTGCAAATTCCTTTCTTAAAAGAAAAAGCACAAACCATTATTCAACGCCTTGGATACAATCAGGCTGACTATTCTGGAAAAGCACTTATCAACGTTTTAGAAACTTACCCAAGAGATGAAATGTTTCGCTCTGATGTTGATACTTTAACAGAAAATGCCGAACTTATTTTGCAATTAGATGAACGTCCACGTTTGCGCGTACTTGCGCACACTGATTCTTTTGGACGCTTCGTTTCCATACTTGTTTACGTCCCGCGTGATCAATACAGCAGTAATATTCCTGAAAAAATTGGCGCATATTTTGTCGAAACTTATGAAGGTGATTTCTTTGAATCTTACCCGCTCTTCCTAGAAAGCACACTCATTCGCATTCACTATATCATTCACCGCAAAGGAAACCACAGTGCTCCTGTTATTGAACGCACCATACTTGAACAACAAGTTCGCTCAATAACAAGAAACTGGGAAGATAATGTTCAAGCTGTGGCTCTTGCTCACAAAGCAACAGAACAACAAACGCTTCTAGCAAGCCAATTCCCAAACAGCTATCGTGATTTATTTTCAGCTGAAGATGCCATTGCAGACGCAGATCATATCTTAAGCCTTAATGATGAAAAGCCTCTTTTTGTCACTTTTTATCACACCCATCATAAAGAAAAACGCAACATTTCTCTCAGACTTTTTCATCGCCACGAAGCACTTGCCCTTTCTATACGTGTACCACTTCTTGAAAATATGGGCTTTCGTGTCATCGCTGAACAAACACTTGAATTACCAGATGGGCATGGGAAATATGTGTATCTTCATGATATGCAACTGGAAAGTGCTTTCCAAACCTGTATTGATCTTAATGAAAATGGTCAAAAACACGCTGAAACCTTTGAAGCCATTTGGGCTAAAAATGCCGATGATGATGCCTTTAATGCCTTAACACAAACCGCTCAACTTGATTGGCGTGAAATCGTTATTTTGCGCCATTATGGACGCTATCTCCAACAGGCTGGAATTCCTTATTCACAAAAACGTGTCGCTCAAACTTTAAATGCTTATCCCGACATTACCAAAGATCTTTACGCTTTGTTTCATTTGAAGTTTCATCCAAGCCACCAAGAAAAAGAACGCCAAAATAACGAACAAATCATTCAACAGCGTATTGAAGAAAAATTGCAGATGGTCCCCAATTTGGATGATGACCTCATTTTACGCCGCTATCGCAATCTCATTGCTGCAAGCTTACGGACCAATGCTTTTGTTCCCCTTCCAAATGGTAACCCACGGCGTATTTTGGCAACCAAGCTAGACCCACGCCAAATTGAAGGTTTACCTGAACCACGCCCTTATCGAGAAATTTTTGTTTACGGACCAGAAGTAGAAGGGGTCCATTTACGCTTTGGTTCTATTGCTCGTGGTGGTATTCGTTGGTCAGACCGCGCATTAGATTACCGTACTGAAGTATTAGATTTAGTCAAAGCCCAACAGGTTAAAAATGCCGTTATTGTCCCTGTGGGTGCAAAAGGTGGCTTCTATCCCCACCACCTTCCCCAAACCAACGACCGCGCTGTGGTAGCAGAAGCAGCCAGACAAGCCTATATTGACTATATCACAGCTTTGCTTTCCATTACTGATAATTTCGTCAATGGCAAAATAAGTGCCCCCAAAAATGTGATTCGCCATGATGGTGACGATCCTTATTTTGTTGTTGCTGCAGACAAAGGCACAGCAACTTTTTCCGATACTGCAAACGCAATCAGCCAAGCAGATAACTTTTGGCTTGATGATGCTTTTGCTTCTGGAGGATCAGCAGGTTATGACCACAAAGTCATTGGAATCACGGCTAAAGGCGCGTGGGAAGCTGTTAAAAGACATTTTAGGGAATTGTTTGATCATGACATTCAAACAACCCCCTTTAGTTGTGTCGGCGTTGGCGACATGTCAGGGGATGTCTTTGGTAATGGAATGTTACTGTCCAAACAAACAAAACTTATCGCAGCTTTCGATCACCGCGATATTTTCATTGATCCACAACCCAATATAGCTGAAAGTTATGCAGAGCGTATGCGTCTGTTTCAACTTCCCCGCTCAAGTTGGCAAGATTATGACAAAGCAAAATTGTCAAAAGGTGGTGGTATCTTTTCACGAGCAGCCAAAACCATTACTCTTTCCCCTGAAGCTGCACAAGCCATTGGTTTTGAAAAACAAACAGGAACACCCTTTGAAATTATTTCAGCCATTTTAAAAGCTCCTGTTGATCTTTTATGGTTTGGTGGCATTGGTACCTACATACGTGCAATAACAGAAACCGATGCTCAAGTGGGCGATCGTGCTAATGACGCACTTCGCATTACCGGCGAACAAATACGCGCCAAAGTCATTGGTGAGGGGGCCAATCTTGGTCTTACCCAACGTGGTCGTATTGAGTATGTCTTAAATGGTGGGCGGTGTAATACCGATGCCATTGACAATTCCGCAGGGGTCAATTGTTCTGACCTTGAAGTGAATATCAAAATTGTTCTTGCATCAGCAATGCGTGCTCAAATGCTTACGCGTAAAGAACGTGATACACTTTTAAAACAAATGACACCACAAGTTGAACAATTAGTTCTACGCAACAATTATCTGCAAACTCTTGCCCTTTCTTTGGCTGAAAGTCGTGGCATTATTGACCTACCTTACCAAGCCCGCTTTATACATGATTTAGAACAGAAAAAGCTGCTTGATCGCAGGGTTGAAATTCTGCCTGATGATCAAACTTTGCGCCAAAGAATGGCCCAAGGTCAAAGTCTTACACGCCCAGAACTGGCTGTTATTTTGGCTTATGCTAAATTAACGTTGCAAGAAGAAATCATTAACAATTCCATTGTTGACAATCATTATTTTGATACAACCTTGTTAAACTATTTTCCAACTCAACTCCAAAAAAGCTTTAAAAACGAAATTATCAACCACCAATTGCGTCGTGATATTATTGCCACGCTCATTGCCAATGATATTGTTAATCGTGGAGGGCCTACTTTTGTTAGTCGCCTGCAAGATAAAACAGGACAAAAGGTTGAAAATATTATTCGTGTTTTCATTGCTATTCGTGATGGATTTGAAATTCCTCAGCTTTCTGATCAAATTGATAATCTTGACAATAAAATATCCGGTGTTGTTCAAAATAAATTTTATGCAGCAATTACCTCAATGCTTTTTGAAACAACCAATTGGGGATTGCTCAATATCGATTTATCTGTATCACTAGAAGAACTTGTGACAACAATTCAACAAGCGCGTAAAGCCATTGAAAAACAGCTTACGCACTCCAACAATGAAGATATACATGAAAAAATTGCAGAAAAAGTAGCATTATATAGTGAAGAAGTAATACCAAATACTTTAGCTAAACAATTAGCTCTTCTTGAGGCTGCCCCAATGATTTGTGATATTTCTTTAATCGCAAAACAAAGCCAAAGTGATCTTACGAAAGCTGCAAAAATCTATTTTTCATTGACTCAGATTATTCGCATAAACCGCATTAATGACGCCAGTCAAACAATTCCTGTTCTTGATTATTATGATGGTATGGTCTTAAGCCAAGCTAAAGAAAATATTGCTGAAAACGTGCGGCAAATTGTTATAAAAATCTTAAAAAACTATGGTGATAAAAATGATCCACTTGCAGCATGGGTCAAAACAGAAGAAGATCAAATTTGCAATGTAACAAACCGAATTGGTGCTCTCATTGAAAGTGATCTCAATATTTCTCGCTTTACCTTTGCAGCTAACATGATTGCACAACTCAAAAACACCGCTTTTCAAACTTAAAGCGGTGTGCAAAGCAGCCAAGCTGAAAACACAGTTTTACTCACTCTTACGTGACCTATAACAATGACAATAAGCTGGCTGCTTGCAACTCTTCGAGCTATCTAAAAAATAAAGCTTAAAAAACGGGCTTTGTGTACAAGAAAACAAACTACTTACACAGTAGAGAAGGATTTTGCATGCAAAAAAACAGAAATTTAAATTTTGCGTGTCAAATATCCTTAATTATCAAAAGAAAGAAGCCATTTACACCAGATACTCCATCTGTATGAAAATTAATCGGCTATACTGAAAAAACATCTCTTCTCTACAAATACCGTTTCCAATCAATTCTATCATCTACTATCGCATCTGCTTTTAAGAAATGAGGCATATCATTGAAACTTCACTCATAAAGCCCTATCAACTTTGAGAAGATCAACAAAATAAGAATGTCGTAAAAATAGAAAATCAAAAGAAACATACCCTAATAAATTATTGCCCTCACGCTTAATTTAAAATACTATTATTATACTTTTTAGACCCAATAGATGCAAAATCCTGTTATCAGCATCACTTAAAAAATATCTAAATTTCAAAATTTCCCCCTATTGTCTTGCGCACAGATATTTCTTTAAACCTCTGATTTTTAAAAACAATGAAACGGTAGCAATTTTCCAAGCCCTTCAACTATAAGTCTACTCTCCCTTTCCCTTCCTCATGAAAAGCCTGTTTTGAAGAGCAAAATGTGCCAATATAGCATCAAAAGCCCTTATTTTGATATCCATAATAGAATACCAACGAAACGAAAATTTTCTTTTTCAAAGATCATTATTCAAAATAAACATAATTTTTAAATTTATTTAAGTGGCAGCAACACCAAAAATTTGTTGCAATGCATTTTTAAACCACTGGCGCAAAGCTTTGTCATACATTAAACGCCCTTGTAAATGTGCATAGGCAGGTTGGGCACCTTTTTTAGTCAATTTTTTAGCTGAACGCACCACCCAATGCTGCATCATAGCCCGTGTTAATTCAGCATGAAACTGCAAACCCCACGCATTATTTCCATAACGAAAAGCTTGTACAGGGTATGTTTGACCACTTGCTAAAAGAACTGCCTCTTTAGGTAAATCATAAATACCTTCATCATGAAAATGATAAACCATTTCAGGCCAATCCATAATCGCTCTACCTTGAGGTGTTGCTTCTAGTGGATACCAACCAACTTCAACAATTTTGTCACTTCTCGCACAAACACGCCCACCAAGATTTTGCGCTAACATTTGTGCTCCAAGACAAATACCTAAAAAAGGTTTATTTTCTTTCATGGATAAAGAAATCCAATTAATTTCTTCACGAATATACGCTTCCCTGTCATTGACACTCATCGGGCCACCTAAAATGACAACACCTGCGTAATGTTCCAATGTATCGGGAAGCTTTTGTCCTGCAATAGGGCAATAAGTATCAAGAACAAAACCGTTTTGTTGCAGAAATTGTCCCAAGCGGCCAATGCATGGAGATTGACGATGTAAAACCACTGCAATTCTTGGTTTTCTATTTGTTTGTTTTTTGCCAAGATACATTTTTGCCAAAAAATTTCTTTTTAGTTATTATTGCAGCAATATAGTTTAACTACGCGCTTCCAAAGAACAAGAAAATAATTTCTTGTCAACAAAGTTTACTCTAAATTTTTCTCTTTAAAATATTTAAAATAATTGAAATTTCTTTTTTGATGCAGAAACCTTTTTTTTCGTTGTTTTAACGTTTGAGTCATCAACATCTAAATGGATCTGATTGAGTGTTTCTTCATCCTGCTTGTTTGTGTAAACCTCAAAGGGGCTGTCACTTTCTTTAGGTGGACATTTGCTTAAGAGATTATCCTTAAAAGCTATTTCAGTAACATTTTGTTTGTCTTCTTTTTTCAGTACAATGTCATCAGCTTCTAATGTCAAAGGAAACCGACGAGGAGGTGCTTTCCATTCAAAACAGCCCAATCGCCCACTTATTGGAGAAACCGCTGACCAAGAAGAAAAAAGAGTATTATCACAAATCCATGTTGGATCACGTTCTGCATTGCGTGCTAAAGAGAGCCACTGATGCACTAACCCCTGATCATTTCCTTGTACCTCTTCAATATCTGCTAACAACAAATACACACTTTCACGGGGTGATAATTTAGTGCTTTTTTTGCTTGTTCTCTTGCTAACGTTAACTCACCTGCATCTAAAGCAGCTTTAGCAATAAGAAAGGCTGATTCAAAAGTGTTTTTATTATAAGAAGCCAGTTTTTTAGCTTTTTTCAAACGTCCAACAGCTCTTTCTTCTCTGCCAAGATAAAGTGCTCCAAAATCAGGATGAGGATCCTTCTTCCAAGCCTCAATGATTATTTTATCAGCCTTGCGGGTTTCATTTAATTTATAAAGAATACCAGCTGTTATAACCGTTATCGGTCCAAAATCAGGTACCAACTTATGTGCTTTTAAAATAGCGCTACGTGCTTTTACAGGATGGATTTTAAAGACATGAAGCGCCTTTCCACTCAATAACAGAGCATGGGTATGATTGCGCTCTGCAGTCAAACGGGCAGAGCGTGGTAAAGCTTTTTGCACTTTTTCAAAAACATCCAGTGCTTCATCCCATTGCCCCTCAGCACTCAATCGATCAAGCACAGCCTGATGAGCCCACACAAGTGATGGTGATAAAGTAAACGCCTCTTGTGCATAGTGCTGTGCTGCTTCATAAGTTTTCGTATCCATAGCCTCACGAAACAAACCATAAAGCCCAGCAAGTTTTGTTGATTTCTTTTGTCTCATCTCCTCATAGAGGTGAATGGCGCGAATAGAATCTTTTTGCAAAACCAGAGTTTGAGCTTGTAAAAGTTTTATTAACGGTTCACAATTTTCTTCAAGATACTTTAACGCCCGTGTCTCCATTTTTTGTGCTGTTAGATGGTCACCAATAAAGGCTGCAAGAAGGCCTTGTGAAAGGGCTTCACGACCACGTCTTTGACGGCGTGTATAAAAATAATTGTAAAAAGCCCCAGGTGCAAAACAAACAACATACAAAAGTCCCCATAAAATCCCCAAAAATACAATAAATGTACTTAAAAAAGCTAACAATGAAATAGATAATCGCGTGTGCATAAATGTTATGGTCACAACACTATTATGACTAGCAACCCACCCAAAAGCTGCACCAAGAACACAAACAACAAAAATATAAATAAAAACACGTATCATTCTTGGCCCCATTTACATTTTTATAGCCTTAGAAGATCCTTGTTGCACAAAAATCAGTAATTGCTGAAAAACACGTTGAACAGTTAAATGCCGTTTTAACTGCTGCATAAAATCTACCGAAATATCCTGAGCACTTTGGGGTAATGTTTGCCACTCTGCTAAAGCCTTTTCGTAATCTCCAACTTGAATGGCCATTTCCATCCGCGCTACAATCGCACCTACCGTCACACCTTCCACATTTCCAACTGGCCGTAAAACAAATAAACTTTTTATCCAGGCCCAAATGTGTGCAAAAAAACCAGCATCTGGTGCAACAATATTTTGTTGCCCAACAATCGTATCTGCAATACTAGAAAAATCAGCCGCAAGCTTAGCAGTGCTTGGAAGACCTGCATTTGCCGTTTCTTGCAAAAGATCAAGCCCAGAAACTGAAGGTGAAAAACGCTGTATTATTTCCAATTCATTGGCATAAGGTTCACCCCGATCGACTGCATTTTTAAAGCATTAATCGCCATTAAAAATTCAGGGTCTATTCCCCCTTTTGCATCACTCTTAGCAGCAATTTCTTCTCGTAGAGTGTCTATTTGTTGCTTTAATGCAGCAAAATCATTTGTATTGCCCTGCCCAGCTAATAAAGCTTCATGAATAGCGTGTGAGATTGCAACTAAATTTTGTATATTCTCTTCAAGAGCATTAACCTTTTTCTCTAAAGCCGCAAAAATTTCCTTACTTTCTTCTTGTGATGCCTCACCCCTTTGAAGAGACTTTTCACCTTGTGATGAAAAAATAGAAAAAGCCGTCTTTAATGCATCAAGTTCTTGGATAATATGATGCAATTGCCGCGTTGTTTCTTCAGCTTGGCTTTTTGCAATTTCAGCAATCTGTAAAGCTTGCTCTCCCCTAATATGCTCGCTTCTCAAAAAAGGAGAAAGAAAACCCGCCCATTGCATTCCTATCCAAAAACTTAAGGTGATAAAACTGCCAACAACTATTAAAATCAATGAATGAAACCAAGCAATACCAGGTGCCTTCCTTTCTTTTGCTTTTTGTTTGCTTTGTGTTTCTTTTGTCATTGATTCTGCTGAGTTTTGTGTTTCTTGCTCTAAATCACAATCTATCACATCACACTCAATTACAGGTGTTTTACGGTTAGTACCGGTATAATGTGGTTTTGCTCTGGGTTTTGAAAATTTTGCCATAAATGTCTCTTTTCTCCCGCTCATTTTTATTATAAAATAACAAAATGAAAGAAACTTTAAAAAAGCTAAGCATTGATTGAATATCTCGCTTTTTAAGTATTTTTACTCAATTTTTCTTAACTCACAAGCCAGATATTTCAATTAAACTAAATATTTTAATAGCCTATCTTTCCGCAAGTACACTTAATATTTTAGAGAAAAAGTCTTGGAAGTACATCAAAACTGATGTTTAAAAAAAATCCTTAAAAATTGTTGATTATAAACAGTAAATGCAACAACTCCAATGTGCAGTCACTTATTGTTAAAGCAGTCACTCATTATCAAAAAATTAAAAAACACATCAATTTTGGGATAAACAACATCAAGTGTGCTAAAAACCTAATTGTAAAAAACTTTCTAAGGTTTAACGCTGCCAACCTCTCACACTTACATCATATAGCTTGTACATCATATGGTTTGACTACAAAAATTCCAAGAACTGGTTAGCGAACATGACTTACCACATTTTAAAATGCATCCTATACTAAACATTCTATTTTTGTTGAATTTTCAAATGGAGCAATCCATCACTGACGACACCCCATAGACCATATCCAGATGCATTGTCTCTCATATACCTTATATTTCTCTCATACACCTTATATTTTAACAGAACTCTTTGCATCCCTCTTGATCCGTGATACCCACTACATGAAAAATCTTTCAACATAAGGTTATCCTGCAATGCGTCTATTGGGAATAGAAACAAGCTGTGATGAAACTGCTGCTGCTATTATTGAGCACAACAGTAATGGAAAAAGTCGTATTCTTTCCAATATCGTTTGGAGCCAAATTGAACATCACGCACCTTATGGTGGCGTTGTTCCCGAAATTGCTGCGCGTGCTCATGTTGAAATTCTTGATAGCTTGATTCTTAAAGCGCTTACACAAGCTAATATAAAGTTGAAAGATATTGATGCTATTGCAGCCACAAGTGGCCCTGGTCTGATTGGGGGCTTTTAGTGGGACTTATGAGTGCAAAAGCATTAGCTCTTGCTACCGGAAAACCTTTTATTGCTGTCAATCATCTAGAAGGGCACGCTTTAACAGCACTCATGACTCATGATATAAATTTTCCCTATTTATTGCTCCTAGTCTCAGGCGGTCATACACAAACCATTCTTGTCCACGGGATAGGAAATTACCAACGCTTAGGAACAACCATTGATGATGCCTTGGGAGAAGCCTTTGATAAAACTGCAAATCTTTTAGGTCTTCCTTACCCTGGTGGTCCAGCTCTTGAAAAAGCCGCGCTATTAGGAGATAAAAATCGCATCTCTCTCCCACGACCTTTAAAAGGTGAAAAACGGTTAGATTTTTCTTTTTCCGGTCTAAAAACTGCTGTTCGCAAAGCCGCAACAACAATGGCTCCTTTAACACAGCGCGATATTGCTGACATCGCTGCAAGTTTTCAAGCAGCAGTCATTGATACATTGCAAGATCGTGTTAGTTTAGCTTTGCAATATTTTACCCACCACTATCCTCTTTCTCATCAGAAAGAATGCCGCCCCCCTGCCTTGGTTGTTGCAGGTGGAGTATCAGCCAATCAAGCCATTCGTTTAAGCTTGCAAGAGCTGGCTTGCCAACATGGTTTTGAATTTATTGCTCCCCCCCCTTCTTTGTGCACAGACAATGCTGCAATGATTGCTTTTGCCGGTGCAAAACGCATAGAACAGGGGCAAACAAGCCCTCTTGATATTGCCCCTCGCTCACGCTGGCCGTTGGATGAAAAAGCACCCCCCTTAATCGGTACAGGACGGAGAGGAGCAAAAGTTTGAGAATATAATCCCTATGGCTAAAATCTTTCCAACACTTATTTATAAAATTAAACGCAAAAACAAAACACAGTGCATACAAAAAAACACAGTTCATAAAAAGGGAGGCTAAATGGCTTATTGGCTTTTTAAATCTGAACCTCAAAAATGGTCGTGGGCCATGCAAAAGCAAAAAGGCGCACACGGCGAACAATGGGATGGTGTACGCAACTATCAAGCGCGCAATAATATGCGTGCCATGAAATATGGTGATAAAGGATTCTTCTATCATTCCAACAAAGGGTTAGAAATAGTAGGCATTGTAGAAGTATGTGCACAAGCACATCCTGATTCGACAACTTCTGATCCACGCTGGGAATGTGTAGATATTCGTGCCCTTTGTGATATGCCAAATCCTGTTTCATTAAAACAAATCAAAGCTAATCCAAAATTAAAAAACATGGCACTGGTTAAAACCATGCGCTTATCAGTACAACCTGTCACAGAAGATGAGTGGAAAGAAGTTTGCTCTATGGGTGGGCTTAAACCAGAAATGCTTTTAACCTAAAACAACAATTCTTGTCCGCCAATTAATATAGGGTAAGAGACGTTCCATATCACGGCGGGAAAGTGCAATACATCCTTCTGTTGGGGCATAATTGTCCCGTGCTAAATGCATAAAAATAGCGCTTCCTCTTTCCATTTTACGCTGTGTGCTATTCCAATCTAGAATAAGGCCAATCGCGTAAAGGCCATCTTCACGGTGCATTTTTTCAGCACTTTTAGGGTAAGGAAGGTGAACCAAACGATTATAATTAGCATCACCACTAGCATCACACCAACCATCTTGTGCGCGAATACGATGAAAAGGCAAAACTGAACGTGGAAAAGGACGATAAAAATTATCGCGAAATCCTCCTAAACAACGCATATTTGCCAAAGGCGTAGCACCATCACCTTCGCGCTTATAAGGGGAAATACCGCCTCGCCCTAAAGCACAAAAAAAACGATGCTGACCAGCACAAAGAATACCCCGTGTATGGACACCTGCTTGTCGACGGATGACCATAAAACCAACAAAAGTTTGTTTTTTATAGCATTTCTTTTTTAATTCTACTTGCATAAGATTTTATTTTCATGAAACTACTTTCCACAAAGTATAGCGCACATAGGCTTTATAAGGAAAAAAAATGAACAGCTACACCCTTTTAATTGTTGAGGAAGAGGATGACTTGCGCTCTATTCTACTAGAACAATTGCAAATCCATGAAGAATTTGAAGTGCTCCAAGCAAAAACAGCCAAAGAAGGAATCGCAATAGCTCATAAAGAAAAAGTCGATCTTGCTATTTTTGATATTAAACTGCCTGATCTAGATGGTCGCGAAGCTGTAAAAAAATTACGCGATCAAAAATTTCGTGCTCCCATTATTATGATAACTGACCATGACACAGATTGTGATACTTTTTTAAACCTCGAAGCAGGTGCTAATGACTATGTAACAAAACCTTTTCGTTTTGCAGTATTGTTAGCGCGTATTCGAACTCAATTACATCAATATGAATACCATGAAGATGCAATTTTTCGTATTGGTTCTTACACTTTTAAACCTGGGCAAAAACTTCTTATTGATTGCCATGGCAATAAAATCCGCCTTACCGAAAAAGAAGCAGCAATTCTTAAATATCTTTATAACATGCGTAACAAAGTTGTAAGCCGCGAAACATTGCTGGAACATATTTGGGGCTATAATAAAAACATTGTCACCCACACATTAGAAACCCATATTTATCGTTTACGCAAAAAAATTGAAAAAGACCCCTCTAATGCTCAGATCCTCGTCACAGATCAAAACGGCTATCGCCTTAATCTTTAAAATTTTATGAGCAATGATTACCTTTCAAATAATTCTAACATCATCAACTTTTTTCTGAAACAAAATCAGATCCAGACAAGACATATCTCTCGCGAGCCTGTGGTGATAATGTAGGAATGAACACACGTCGTGATTGACGGCGTTGTATACTTATGCCTTGATAAATACGTTTGTGCGCCTGACACATTAAAAGCCCACCAAAATAAGGAAAAAGATGGCGTACAAATGGTCTATAGAAAAACGAAAACAACCGCGCTGTATAATTTAAGGAAGGTGTATAATATACAATTTCTTGCACAGGTCCGGATATAAAATTTGTTTCTTCAAATAAACGAACAATTTGTTGGCGACTATAAGGTTCACCATAACCAAAAGGTGTACGATCATTGCGTGCCCAAAAACCGCTGCGATTGGGAACAATAACAATCAAATGGCCATTAGGTGTCAAAACACGCCATATTTCTTTAAGAGTTTCGCGTGAATTTTCTGTATATTCAAGTGCATGTACCAATAAAACACAATCAATCGAAGCATCAGGAAGAGGTAAATCTTCTTCAAAAACAAGTGCTGTAGCAACCCTATCAGCACAAGGCCAGGGTAAAGCGCCCTGACTAGCGGGCATAAAAGCAAAACAGTGTTTTGCACGCGTGCACAACACAGAAAGGTAAGGAACTGCATAACCAAAACCCATTACCCGCTTATCAGCAAGATTTGGCCAATAGAAATTCAATTGGTCACAAATCGTCGTTTGCACCCGAAGACCAAGTGTAGAAGCATAAAAATCTTTGAGTGTAACTATATCCAATTTACATTACCATGTAGAAACAAATATCAAACGTTGCAGCCTTTTATAATCAACTTATATGGGTTTGCACCCCTTCCCCTCAAGAGCAAAAACTTTCACCTTCCACTTTTAACCAAAATAATTCAAAAACAAAGTAACATAAGTAAGAGGACACCACGGCATTATCACTTCATCAAAAGCACGGTTACTTTGCTGTGTTCTTTATTTTGAACGCATCTTACTTTATAAAAATTTTTAATGCGCTTTTTCTAATATTGATTTAAATTTGACTAACGAAAGTGAAGCAATCTTTCAAGATAGCTTTTTTCTGCCTCAGGAATACGACCATTATTAAGGCGTTTGCGAATTTCTTCCAAAATCCGTCGTGCACGCATTTGATCATTTTTCTGTGCTCCCCCCACACCTTCTTGACCTTGACCTGTCTGTGAAGAAAGCGGGCGTCCTAATGGATCTTGAGGGCCATGAGCATCATTGTGACTATCCCCTTTTTTCAATATCTCACGCATTTCTTGTAGAACACTTTGCGCGCCTTGTCGCAAAGATTCTAAAGCCTCTGACTGATTTTGCATTGACGTTTCATAGTCCCCATTATCAAGAGCGGTCTTTGCTAAGTTCATTTTCTTTTCTGCCTCTTTCAACGCATCATTTTGTTTAAGACCTTGTGCTGAGAGTCCTTTTTCTAATTCTGATAACTCAGACTGCAATTCAATCAGGCGATCTTCCAAAGCTTTACTTTGCTTTTCCTTATTGCTTGTGACATCTGTTTCATCATAACGTTGTTTCTTTTCTAAATGGTGCGTATCATTAAGAATTTCCTGCTGTCGACGCATCAAATCACCAAGTTGATCTAGCTTTTTTTTCATTTGTGTTTCTTGATGATCATTTTCCTCTTTAGCTTGATTACTTTTTCGATTCTGCAAATGATCAAGTGTCTGCTCAATTTCAGCTAAAAGCTGTTCAGCTGCAGAAGAAGAACCCAACTTAGCCATCTCTTCAATCGAATCCAACTTTTGGGATAATGAATCTTCAGAAAGTGTAGCTCTACGCTCATTGCTATCTTTTAATTCTTTTTCAGGCAAAGCACTAATATAATCATTCACAGCTTGGCGTAAATTTGCCATCAGTCGCTCAATTTCCTCACTTGAAGTGCCATGGCGCAATGCATCACGCAAAGCAGCCTGTGCTTGTTTTAACCTTTGCTGAGCAGACTCAAACTGATCACCTTCAATACCTAAAGCAATTTGCCATAAATAATGAACCACATCACGCAATTGATCATCTGTTTTTGCGGCAGAAAGCCTTATCCATGCACTTTGCAATGCCAGAAAATGTGTCACATTTTGAAGGCCATCTTCCGGGCGCACAAGCAAGGCAGAAAGCATATCAAGTACACGTTCTCGTGCATGTGCATCAAGTGCTAACAAACGACGCTGCTCATCTACTGCACGGGCAATAGGGTTGGCAAAAATACGCTGTGGTAACATCATAATAAAAGTTTTGCTACGCCCCTGCTGACCAGCCCCATCTTCTGCTACCAAAGTGATTTTAACCTCGCTACCAGCCCATGGATGACCAGATATATCTTGGACTGTTCGCATTTTACCTTTTCCACCACGCGCTAAAAGAAGCTTTATCTCAGGCGCTTTATAAAGAGGAGAAGCATTTTTATTCTGATCAAGAAGAGGTTCTATTGCAACAAAAGCCTTTGTTACACCATAATCATCATCCATCTCATAGCGCAATTCTAATGAACCAGCCAAAATCCGCTCTGGTTTTGCAAGCCAATGAATCGTCGGCCCTTTATCCTTAATCATGTGCAAATGCCATTGTTGTTGCCTATGACGCGATGACACAGACAAATGCATTGAACGATCTAAACGTGTTTCAAAACGAGTCATTGGATCATTTAAAGCCGTTTGTTCACTTTTTTCAGTAAGTAAAATTTTGTGTCCACCGTCTTCAGGCACAGCCTTAACCTTAACACCAGCGCCATTAACAACGCGCACAACAACATCACTACCTTCAGGAATAGTAAGCTTTGTTGTCTCACCTTGTGTTAAATAAATAGGTGCAATACCTGTGTAAGCAGGTGGTGTTACCCAAGCATCAATACGTATTGATGATTCATCAACCACAGGGCGTAGATCAAACGCATCTGATAAACGCCCCCCAGATGAGCCAAAAGAAAAACTAAAAGCACACACACACAATAAAATAAATAGTGCCCTAAGAGCTATAGGGTCATAGGCAGCACTATTGGGGTAAGCAAATCCGATTTGAACATGATGCAACTGTTCTGCCATGCGGCGTTGATGTTCACGCCAAATAACCACACCAGAACCATCATCATCTTCAACACACAAACGATCTTTTTGAACACTTAAAGGCTGATTTTTAAACCCATTTGTCTGTTCAATATAACAATCAACATCCCTTAGTGTTGGAAAGCGAAAGCCAAACAGCAGAAACAAACTTCCCAAAATAGCAAAAAGTACAAGCCAAAGAAAAAATAAATGCCACCAATAACTTAAGAGATTAAAAACACCAAACCAACTAAGTGAACATAAAAGACTTAACGCTAAAAAAAATGGTAACAGTCGCGGCCATATCCGCTCAAAAAATAAGAAACACCAAGCGAGAAGGCGTGCAAATAAAAGCCTTATTTTCAGAAAACCTTTGATGTTTTCATCTTTCATAGACAATCATTTGTCCTTTTTAATAATAAGTTTAAGAATCATAAGACTTATACAAAATAATTTGTACCATATAAATCGTTCCATAAAAGTTTATTGGAAACAATGTCAAAGACATTTAAAAATTCTCAACCCAATCTGGAATATGATCAAAACCAATCAATTGCGCATAATCAAGACGTGGGCGAACAACAGCATAACGCGTATCTTGAACTAAAACCTCCGGTGCCAAAAGTCGGCTATTATAGGTATTTGCCATCACCGCACCATAAGCGCCTGCCCCAGTAATTGCCAAAAGATCACCCGCCTCTAACACTGGCAGACAACGATCTAATGCTAAATAATCACCAGTTTCACAAACAGGGCCAACAATATCTGCATTGATCATCATACCATTTAATGGTGTTTTTTTCACTGGTATCACATCATGCCAAGCATCATAAAGTGTTGGACGCATAAAATCATTCATTGCTGCATCAACAATAACAAAATTGCGCCCCTTTCCTCTTTTGAAATATACAACAGATGTTATCAACACACCAGCATTGCCTACAATACTGCGCCCAGGCTCTAAAATTACAGTGATCCCTAAAGGTGCAATATGTTTCTTTACCAGTGCTGCATAATCAAAAGGAGAAGGCACTAAACACGACTCACGACCATAAGAAACCCCAAGCCCACCTCCAATATCTACATGGGTTATGGCATAACCATCATTGCGTAAGTGGCGCACAAAATCTGCAGCAATTATAAATGCCTCTTCAAATGGTTTTAAATCACAAATCTGGCTACCAATATGCATAGCCACACCACACACTTGAAGACCAGGCAATTGCGCTGCTTTTTTATAGGCATCATATGCCAATGCTAGTGGAATACCAAATTTATTTTCAGACTTACCAGTTGTAATTTTCTGATGGGTCTTTGCATCTACATCTGGAGTAAGACGCAACGAAATACGTGCATTTTTTGAAAGTGCAACAGCCCGTGCTGATAATTGTTCAAGTTCCTGCTCTGATTCGACATTAAAACAGCAAATATCATGTGCAAGAGCAAAATCTATCTCTCTAACCGTTTTACCAACCCCAGCATAAACAATACGATGCGCAGGAATACCAACAGCTAAAGCACGTCGTAATTCACCTTCTGACACCACATCAGCACCCGCTCCATTGTGTGCTAAAAGCCGTAAAATAGCCTGATTGGAATTTGCTTTGACCGCATAAGCAATAAGGCTAGCTATATCATGAAATGCATTTTGATAGTCTTGAAAATGTGTAACAAGTGCATTGGCTGAATAACAATAAAAAGGTGTTCCAACCTTATCTGCAAGTGTAGAAAGTGAAAGACCTTCAGCATAGAGCATGTCTTGATGATAAGGGAAAAAACGCATAAAAACCTCTATTGTATCAATCGATCGAGAATAAAAGGTTTATCCGCCTTTCTTTCAGAAACAAAAGCTCCTTGTGAAGACTCCACCGTTGTTGAAGAAGGTAATTCTAATGCCCCTTTACGCCCGCACCCAACTATAACAACATTAAAAAAAAGGACAATTATTAAATTCTTTAAAATAGCTCTCATATGCCCTTTTCTTCTTATATCGATATTTTGCTGCATTTTTTGTATTTACATTTAAAATCTATTCACGCATTTAAAATCTATTCACACACTCACAAGATACCTTTTCCAATAGGTAATTTGGCGAAGTACTTCTAAAGGCGCTGTTCTACCAAAACTTTTACGACTTTCAACTGATTTTTCAACTGTTAAAACATCAAAAACGCTGTATTTATATTAGGATAGATCGTTTGAAGTTCAGCCAATAATAAATCATTAAGACGGCATTTCTTTTTTTCTGCCAATGCCACTGATGTGCCCAGTAATATGATGAGCCTCACGAAAGAAAAGCCCCAATTTGCGTACAAGCCAATCAACTAAATCTGTTGCTACTGCATAACCAGAATCTGCTGCTTGCTTTATGAGTGTTTTATTTACTTCCAAATTACCAATGATCCCCGTCATTGCTACCAGCTGACAATTCCAAGCTCAAAGCCCCATCAAACACATAAGTTTTATCTTCCTGCATATCCTTTGAACCTGCATGTCCTTTAAATAAGCAAGAAGTAAGTCTTTCATCATTGTTAAAAATCCAATAAACGCACTACTCAACCGTCCCGATTTCGCCCGTATAAACTCAGAAGCATCAAAATTTCTCTATCAAGATTTCTCTTTTGTGGCGTAATAGATGAACCTATTAAAAAAGCATCTGATAAATGAATAAACTGAAATTGTGCCCTCGACTACAGGATAATCTCTTCTGCTAAGACATTAAAAGATATATTGCACAAAACGCACCAGCGTGTTTAAAAATTCCAACGCAAAATCACGATCTGAAACACTATCTATTAAATTGCGCATCGGCTCATGAAACCCCAGTAGCTTGTATTGTCATAAAGCGATCGATTGGAAAACTTGTTTTTGCCAATGCACCAGCCCCTAGAGGCGACTCATTCATTCGCTCACACGCATCACGCATACGTGATAAATCCCAACCAAATATTTCAACATAAACCATCATATAATGACCAAACGTTACTGGCTGGGCAGTTTGTAAATGTGTAAAACCTGGCATAAAAATATAAAACTATCGACATGCTGTTCTGCTCGAATAAGCAATTGCTCTATGAACTCTTTTATACTTGCACTATCTTTCGCGTTTCATCACGCACCCATAAATGAAAATCAACTACAACCTGATCATTACGAGATACACGCTGTGTGCAAACGGCCTGCTACAGAACCAATCAATTGGCTCAAACCGCGCCTTAATATTCATATGAATATCTTCAAGCTTTCGTGAAAAAGTAAACGTGCCTTTCTTTAACTTCTTGGCAAATAAATTCTAAACCATGCACAATTTTTTCATAATCAGAGTGTGAAATAATTTTCGTTTGTGCTAGCATTGCCACATGAGAAAGTGAACCTTCAATATCTTGCCGATAAAGTTTTTGATCACAATCAATGGAAGCGTTAATGTCTTCCATAACCGCAGCAGGGCCTTGTGCAAAATGGCCACCCTACATTTATCTCAATTTATTATCTGTCATACCTTAAAAGCGCCCATTCAAAGGACAAAATTATGATTTCTCAAACTTTTATCAACTGGAAAAATAAAAAAACACAACGCTTGCTTACATTTTTTATCATTGCCTTAAGTTTATACACAACAATAAACCATAATAATAAAGCGTCTCTTTTTCCTTATTTTATTTCAGTTGCAAAAGCACAAGAAACAAACGCCAATAAAATAAAAGAAGAAAAGATAACAGCGATCAAAAAAGAAGCTAAAGGCTCTTTTAAGCACCTCCGATTTGCCGATACATTTTATAATGTAAGCCAGTTTTCCTTTAAAGATATTCAGGGAAAAGAACATAAATTCTCCGAATTTACTGGAAAACCACTGCTTATTAATCTATGGGCCATTTGGTGTGCACCTTGCCGTGTAGAAATGCCAGAGCTAGCACAATTAAAACGCGATATGAAGGGAGAGAATTTTGATGTCATAGCCATTAACATCGATAAAGTCGCTTCTCCTGAAAAAATTCAACAATTTTTACGTGAAGTGCATGCTGATAATTTGACCTACTACCGCGACGAAAAAATGAACATTTTTACCAACATCCGCAAACAAGGACTAGCTTTAGGGCTACCCATTACACTCCTTGTTGATCAAGATGGTGACCTTATTGCTTCATTTAATGGTATAGCTCCATGGGCCAATAACGATGCCAAAGCACTCATAAAAGCTATCATTAAAGAAACAAAATAACGCTCTCAACGACCACAAATAACTATGCCTTAAAACCACTCAAAAATAGAAATTAGAAATGATCATTAATAATAAAATAAAGTCCATTTGCAAATTGCCCCACTCTCACAAACCTCCTATTAAAACACCTATCACTAAAGTTTAGTCGATTGAGCTTGCTGAATAAAAATATGTACTACCCAGTATTAAGTATAAGGTAAGCTTCACTTTGCTATTTCCACCCGCATCATCCATTGCCAAGGGCTTTAATCTGTCTTCACAATACACGACACCTCATGGCCTTATAATTTACATTCCAAGTCTTGTACCGTCAAACTCCTTAAAAACAGCCTTTGTTAATAAGCGTTTCACTAAATAAGTATTCTAAGCATTGAGAACAAACAAAAGCAACTTAACTTGCCATAATACATATTTGAAACTGATGACGCATAATACAATCAATTTTAGCTTTAGGCGCAAAGCATCCTTATCAATCACCAAAAAGTGATAGTAGGATGTGCACCTTTATTCCCTAAACAAAAAGTTCTTTCATAAATCTGAATGTTGTAAACGAGTGCGATAAAACATAATTGCTGCGTTTATTTCACCCCCCAAAATAAAAATCGCACTCAACATATAAAGAAAAATAATAGCAATCATAATAGATGCTAACCCAGCGTAAGTGGACACATAATTAAACATTGTTAAATAATGTGCAAAAGTAATCGATGCCGAAAACCACAAAAATAGCGTCACGATAATTCCTGGTAAAATATCTCTCAATTTCCTGCGCTTTGCGGGCAACCATTTATGAACAATCAAAAGACTGATAAATAAAACAACCACCGCAATCGTGTAACGCCATAAACGAATAACACCAATATATTCAACAATAAAAGGAAAATGATTTTGTGTAATTTTTATCAGCAAAGGTGCTAAAACTAATAAAAAGCTGATAACACTAATACCGATTGTTCCGATAATCACAAAAAACAAACTTTGAAAACGACAAAAAAACAAACTTCGCTGATCAACAACACGATAAGCCTTATTCAAGGCTGCACGTAAAGCTTCTACCCCATTTGAAGCAAAATAAGCCGCCCCAACAAAAGAAAGCGTTAATAAGCCTCTTCGTTGCGTTACCAAAACATTGACGATTTCTTTAGAAAAAGGTTCTGCAATTGCATCGGGCAACAAGTGCATAAGCGCTTCAATTTTTTGCGGTGTATACGCAAAATCCCAAAAAAAACTGGCCAGAGACGCTCCAAAAATACAAAAAGGAAAAAATGCTAAAAGCCCTGAAAGTACGATATGACTTGCAAAAGCACTGCCATTATCACGTACATAATGACTTACTGCATTAATGAGAATACGACAGCCATAGCACAATACATTTTTTATCAAATCTTCATACTCTCTGATAACTTTCCCTTTAAGTCTCTTTAAGCTTTATAAAAATGATCTAAACTTCATAAATGAAAGTTGTTCTCGTATAAAACAGATATCTTTTTAAGGATAACAATTATGATAGCCAAATTTAAAAAAACTATACTAAAATCAACAACGATAAATCAACAAATTTCATTGATACCTCAAATTACTAAGATCACTGCTTAACTCCCATGTTATCATTGATAAAGGAGTACTTCTTCATACACCGTACCCCAAAATATTAAGTAACCTTGTATTTTATACTTAAATCATGTTGTACAATGATCTTTTTGATCTTGATGCAAATTTGGCAATTACTCAAAACAAACAATGCTTGCTCGTATTACGCGCAATACTACAATCTCATGATCAAAAGCTTTTATGAATTATCGTTTTTTGTCTTTTGACAAAAAAATCACCATAAAGGAAAAATATATCTCATAAAATTACCCAAATTACAAAAAATTACCCAAGTCACAAAAAGACTTTAATGCCGATGGAGCCAATATTTTAAGAAGAGATGCGTTTTTGTGCACTAACTGCCAATCCTAATAAAACTTGATGAACAATAGCTTCACCCAAAAATGGATTTTTACGGCTATCTAAAACAGCGCATTGAATTTTTTCCATAGCATAAGCAATTTGTTCCAACCCCCAATATTTTAGGGCTTTTTCAACTATTTTTTCCCTACGAAAAAAAATCGGTGGCCGTGCTTGAGATATGACTGCAAAAGCAGCTTTCCCTTCAACTTCCACTTGATAGCGCAACAGCTGTAATTGTTGAAAATGCCTTTGTGCTGCACTTAAAACAAAAAAAAGTGTATTTTGCATAGTCGCATATCGACTAAAATGCATCTCAAAACCCGCCACATCCCCCAGTAAAATAGCATCAATGACCTCATCTTGAGAAAGAGCGCTAGCCTCACTTACCACAGCCTTCACATCCTCAAGCGTAACTTGGTCTTTCTTTAAAGCATAAAGACAAAGCTTTTCCAATTCACCACGCGAAATAAGACGGTCCGCCCCTAAACTTTCATATAACCACTTGCGCGCTTCCAAAGAAAGAGTCATTTTAAAATTATTCAAAACCTCATCAATCACTCTATCAAGGGAACGGATATCATCCGTATAACAGGGTAAAGCCAGAGCTGTTGATGCCGTTTCAACAATATTGCGCAACCCCACACCTTTTTTTAGATCCCCTGCTTCAATCAAAACGAAACACGCTTTAGGTGGTTCTTTAATTAAAAGCTTAAGAGCAGCAAGAAAACCTTTTTGATTCGCACCATTGGATATCCATATCAAACGATCACCACCAAAAAGTGATAAAGTGTGGGCTTCATCCTGCAATCGTACGGGGTCTTTATCAATCTCAGCTGCATTGAGACGAATCGTAGAAAAAGGATCATCTATCGCCACTTGCGTGAGCTTAGCAAAACGCTGCGCACGTTCACAAACAAGACCACGATCAGGACCATAAATTAAAACAATGGGAAAGGAACGCGAAAAATGCGTGAGAAAATGATCAACTTCATGTGCTTTCTTTACAGCCAAAATATTAATCCACTACCAAAATATCAAATCCATTATAGTGTATCATGAGTATATCATTTCAAAAACTTTATCGTGAACTTTTTAAAGCATGCCAATCATGCCAAAAAATCTTAACAATGTAATTTACATTTTCTTGAGTGCATGTCCAAGATCATTGTTCCACTACGCACTCTTTCTATACACTATCTGTACACCGATCCCTCACATTTAAAAACTTGATATATAGAATGCATCACCATAATTGTGATTAGTTTATTCTCTTTAATAATCTTTTCAGTTAAATGTATTACAAAATCAAATACTTACTAGATCTTAATGCTGAAGCTATATTTATTTAACTCCAAAACATCCACTTGCACTAAAGTAGCAATCATAAATAAGATAAACCTTATGATACTGCTTATTTAAATAAACTATCCACTTTAATAAGCTATCCACACGATTATGAAAAACTTTAGCAAACTCAAAATCTCATTGAGTAACTCTATTTGACAAAAACTACCGCTTTTTATGGTTTAAAATCGAATAAAATTTTCAATGCTCCTCTCAAAGAGTCACAAGCATCAATTTTTTCAATCATTAAAAAGACCACCCTAACCGGCTAATCAATCTTGAAAAACGCAAACAATGTTGCCAATCTCTTTAACTTATTGATAGACAAAAGTGTGTTTTGCTTAAATTTATAATCACTTAACCCTCCTTTGATAAGGGCATATTTGCTAAAATATAAAGTCAATTATCTAGCACTATTTAAATCATCAGTTGAATAACATTTTTTTAACCTTAAAAAATAAATTTCACTAACATCAAAATAAATTTTACTGAAACGTGATTTTTTGTTGCAATTCAGACAAGGCTAAGCCATACAAAAGGCGTTTGAGAATGTGTGAGCGGGTGTAGCTCAGGGGTAGAGCACAACCTTGCCAAGGTTGGGGTCGTGGGTTCGAATCCCATCGCCCGCTCCAATAAAATATATTTTACTTCCACTAAAATTCACTTTGTAATGCAAAAGCACTTCTTCAAGTGATTTTTTATTTTTTGTAAGAATCGTTTCTTGATTTAAGTATTTACAAAAATTAAGTATTTACAAAAATAATGAAGTAAATTTGATAACTAAGCAAAACCCTCTGTAATAAGCTATGTTATCTGAGCATCTTAAGCCATATTTACTTGATTTTGTATCAAATCGAATTTAATTCGATCAGTTATAAAAGGGGTGTCGTTTGCGTAAAAAACATAAAACTATCTTACGCATTTAATGCAGTCATAGCTAACTACCGCATTTAATATTTTAAGCTTTTATTTCTAATAAAAATTCCAAATTTCTTTGAATTTCAATCTGATAAAAAAAATCAAGATCAACTAATAGATAAAATTTGTTGAGAAAAGTTTTCTTCTAACAACCTGCGATATTCTTAGTTTTTTGTTTTATAGTTTAAAATACATAAAAATAAGTATATTATAATAACGATATTTTCACACATAGAGTGGAACAACTAGAGCTTCAGCAAATATTAAATAAAAATATGGTACTTATCCTTCGTTCTCTTCTCTTTACGTTTGCTTTTTATACAACCACTTTTGTGCAAATGATTCTTTATGCCCCTTTTTATTTTTTAATGCCTCGTAAAAAAGCGTGGGTTATCCCTAAAACATGGGCACGTGTTACATTATTTTTACAAAAATACATTGCTGGAACACACTATGAAATTGAAGGCATAGAAAACCTCCCAAAGGGGGCATATATCATTGCTATAAAACATCAATCTGCATGGGAAACTTTTAGCCTTGTACCCTATTTTGATGATCCTGCTCTTATTTTAAAACGTGAACTGATGTGGATCCCTTTTTTTGGCTGGTATATGGCCAAAACACAAGTTATCCCGATTAACCGAGCAACCCCTATTCAAACCCTTAAAATCATCATACAAAAAGCAAAACAAAAAGCAAAACAAGGGCGCCAAATTCTAATCTTTCCCGAAGGAACACGCCGACAACCCGGTCAAGAACCAAATTATAAACCAGGCATTACTGCCCTTTATAACGAATTAAAACTCCAAGTTGTACCCATTGCCCACAACGCTGGTTTATATTGGCCACGTGATAATTTTCGCCGCTATCCAGGAAAAATTCGTGTGCGTATTCTTCCTCCTATCGAAATTGGCTTAAATAAACGTGACTTTTTAGACCAATTAATCGAAAAAACAGAAAAAACCTGTGATGAATTGCTCTTATTGGCCGCTCAAGACCCCACTCCTCCACCTATGCCACCCTTTGCTGTTAAAAGGCTTCAAGCACTCGGTCATCATTGGAAGGGACCTATACGTAATTAAACGTTCCTTTCTTTATTTTATACATTCAAATCTATTGTATTTAAAGCTAAAACAGTTCTAAGTTACTTAAACTGAACAATAATTGGATTTAAAATTATATGCGTCAACTCTTATACAGCCTCTGTTTGTCTTTCATTTTAAGTATGACAAGCACTCTAGCTCTAGCTTATCCCTTTATTTCTGTTGACGCTGCAACTGGACGAATATTACAACATAACCAAGCTTTTGAACGATGGTACCCTGCTTCTTTAACAAAATTAATGACCACTTATGTCATTTTTCGTGCCATGAGCACAGGAGAAATTTCACCACAAAAACACATCACCATCAGCAAAAATGCATCACAAGCTTCCCCCTCTCACTCAGGTTATGAAGCAGGTTCCATCCTTACACTCGAAACAGCTTTAAGCATCACATTAGTTAAATCAGCCAATGATTTGGCCATTGCTTTAAGTGAAGCTGTTTCCGGTTCACAAGAAGCTTTTGTGCAACAAATGAATGTCCAAGCCCAACGTTTAGGCATGTTTGGAACTCATTTTGCCAATGCAAGTGGTCTGCCACATCCAGACAATTACACCACAGCACGCGATATTGCTCTTCTCGCTGTTCAAATCCGCCGGGAATTTCCCCAATATGCTCACTATTTTTCTATTCCAGCTATTGATTTTGGTGATGGGCGAAAAATCAAATTCAATTCAAACAACCTCATTAACCGTTTTTATGGAACAGATGGTATGAAAACTGGTTTTACTTGCGCCTCTGGTTTCAATCTTGTTGCTTCAGCAACCCGCAATAAACGTACGATTATTGCTGTCGTTTTAGGGTTAGATACCATTAATGCAAGGGAAGGAAAAGCAGCACAATTGCTTGAAACAGGCTTTTCTCTTCAAGGTTCTGCACAATCAACATTAGCCACTTTAAAACCTTATGGCACTAAAATGACGCAAATCACCGATATGGAAGAACAAATATGCGATCCTGAAGTTGTAAAAAAACGCATAGAAGACACCTTCGATAAGGAAGGAAATGTTATCCTTACCTCTCCTTTAATCACTGCTTTACCTTCTTCCGTTCTTCCTTTGACAGTACAACTCATTGCCGCACCACAGACATATAAAACTAATCCAAGAATACCGCGCAAAATCCCCATCCCGCATAAACGACCAGCCTAAATATAAATAAATATAAATAAATTATTGTTGATGATTCACGTGGAACATAGGAAAATAGCCTATATTTCTATTACCTTTTTTAACCAGTTTTCTACGTTTTTCGGTAATTCTGCTTAAATGTTCTACTAAGGCACGATAATATTATCATCGTAATGAATAGTGATCATTTTTAAATAAATTTAGCAAACTGGTTTTGAAAAATTATAAAAGACACGATATCTTTCACAATAAAATCTATATTTTATGGTCTTACCGCACTTAAATCTTTTTTGGTAAAACGATCGAAAACATAGCGTTTTTCGTAAACATCAATTTTTGAAGGCGCACGCTTGGCCTCAAAGAGATCATAACCTTCTTTGAGCATCATCCAAAATGGATAATGAGGGTTGTCACGATGACGCTCCATATTAGCATCGGTCATGCGAAAGGGGAAGGTATGTAACTGAAATTCTTTCTGCCCACCCTTAAAAGCATCCCGTGCAAAAGCATAAATTTGTCCCATATTATTATCAGTCATTGCATAACAGCCTACAGAAGTACAACCCCCATGCACCATAAGATAACTACCCGTACGGCCATGTGCTTGATCATAAAGATTAGGAAAACCAATATTAAAAGAAAGATAACGCCTCGAATAAGGATTCATTTGACTTGCGTTAACAGTATAAAAACCTTCTGGTGTTTGATAATCCCCTTCTTTATATTTAGGTCCAAGTTGGCCTGACCATTTACAAATGTCATAACTTGCCACAAGCACAAAACGCCCGGTGCGGTCTTGTTTCCAAACTTCAGCAGTATTTTCTTCCTTAAAAAAACGCATCATAATTGGTGCATATGGATCGACATTATACTCAACCATTTTATGTTGAATTTCTTTGGGTAATGGCTGCTTAACCTTAGCCTGAATGGAGGCAGGCAACCGCTCCTGACACGCTGCCAATATCCCAACTGCTAACAAAAAAAATGATAAAAAATATCGACTTAATTTCATTGAAATAAAACTCTAACCTATAAAGTCTCTCACACAAACCACTTCAATTAAGCCAAAGAACGGCCAATTTGAAGATATTTTTCCCAACGCTCCTGTCTTATGGTTTCACCATCCTTACCAGCCATAGAATGTAAAGCAACAGAAATAATATTACTTGTCGTCTCCATAACAGCTTCCTTTCCCCGATGTGCTCCCCCTAAAGGCTCAGGAATAATGCCATCAATAACCTTTAGCTTATAAAGGTCTTGAGCAGTAATATGCATATTGGTTGCTGCATCTTTCGCACGAGTTGGATCGCGCCATAAAATAGAAGCCGCTCCTTCTGGTGAAATAACTGAATAAATTGAATGCTCTAACATATAAACCTTATTAGCTGCAGCAATTGCTATTGCCCCTCCAGAACCACCTTCTCCAATAATGACTGAAACAACAGGAACGCGTAGACGTAAAGTTGCCGCTGTTGATTGTGCAATTGCCTCTGCCTGTCCACGTTCTTCAGCACTTACACCAGGATAAGCACCGGCTGTGTCAACAAAAGTTAATAATGGCAAATCAAAACGATCAGCCATTTCCATAATCCGCACAGCTTTACGATACCCCTCTGGGCGAGCAGAACCAAAATTATAGCGTAAACGTGTTTGTGTATCATGGCCTTTTTCTTGACCTATATAAGCAATCGCTTCACCCTTAAAGCGTGCAAAGCCAGCTTGAATAGCCTCATCTTCAGCAAATTTACGATCACCTGCTAAAGGTGTAACATCACTCAATAAATATGCTGAATAATCCATAAAATGAGGTCGATTAGGGTGGCGTGCCACTTGTGTTTTTTGCCACGGTGACAACTTTTTATAAAGATCGCGCAAAGCCATCTGAGAACGCATCTCAAGACGCGCAATCTCATCCTTCATGTCAAGACTACCCTTTTCTTGAGCAATCTTTTTCAATTCAAGAATTTGCACATCTAGATCAGCAACAGGTTTTTCAAAATCAAGATAATTATACATTGTTCCTAACTTATTCGTGTATAACTTATATATCTATAATCTTTTTAAGTATTTTTCAAAATATTACTTTTTCTTTACCCGGCCTTCTGCTGATCGGCAAGTGGGTGATGCTCATTAACCAAACAATACAGCCTTTCTTCCAATACATGTGTATAAATCTGGGTAGTAGAAATATCACAATGCCCCAATAAATGCTGAACCACACGCAAATCAGCACCATTTTGCAAAAGATGACTAGCAAAAGCATGGCGCAACACATGGGGAGAAAAGTTGCTGCTTTTCACTCCTGCTCTTTCAGCAAGCTCTTTTAATCCTCGTGCAACAAACTGGCGAGCGACATATCCTGTTGATGAGCGAGCAGGAAAAAGATAAAAGCTTGCCGCATCCTTGCCCTGATCACGCAAAACTAACCACTGAGAAATAACTTGGCACGCCTTATCTGATAAGAGAACCATACGTTCTTTTTCTCCCTTACCACGAACAACAATAAATTGCTCCTTTCCGCGTACTGCTTGAACCGGAAGACTTACCAACTCACTAATGCGTAATCCTGTCGCATAAAGCATTTCAATTAATACCTGAAGACGCAACGCACGCATGTGATTTTTCGATCCATAATCTGTTTGATCTACTTCTAGTTGCGCACGATCAAGTAATTTTGTCACCGTATCTTCATTCATGGTTTTTGGTAAAAGACGTCTTTGACGAGGCGTATCAATATCATGAGAAGGGTCATCTGTTCTTAATCCCTCAGCATAAAGAAATTGATAAAACTGACGCAAAGTCGATAAACGACGTGCTTGCGAAGTAGCTGCAAAACCAGCAGTATGCATAAGCGACAAAAGATTGATTAAATCCTCTCTTTGTGCCGAAAAAAGTGAAACAGAACGTGAACACAACTGGTCATGTGCCCATTGTAAATCATTCTGATAAGCAGAAAGTGTATGAGCACAAGCCCCTCGTTCAGCGCTCATCATTTCAAGAAAACGATCTATCACAGCATTACTTTTCATGGATTTGCTTTCAAAAATACATTGCATAAATTAAAAGGAGCATTGCGACGCATATTTTTTATTATGAAATTCAACCCAAATTATAAACACTATCTATCATAAGACTGGAAAATAGCTGATTATAATGAAAAAACTTATTAAAATCAGGTGAATATTGGCATAAGAAAATAAATTATCCCAAAAACATTCCTAACTTTATTATACCTGACAAAGATTAACAGAAATTGATTTTAAAGAAGATAAATATCGAAATAAAATCATGAAAAATAAGCAGCTTCAAAATATTTCAATAACACAAATAAAAAACCAACTATTATCACGTCTTAACCAACAAACACTTGTATTCGTCGGCCTTATGGGTTCAGGAAAATCCGTTGTTGGAAAACATGTCGCCGCTATGCTCAGTTTGCCATTTTATGATTCTGATCAAGAAATCGAAAAAGCTGCACAGATGACAATCGCCCAATTATTTGAAATGTATGGCGAATCAAAATTTCGCGCTCTTGAACAGAAAGTTATTCTAAACATCATTAAAAAAGGTCCTCTCATTTTAGCGACAGGTGGAGGTGCCTATATGAATGAAAACATCCGAAAAGCCATTCATCAAAATAGTATATCCATATGGCTTAAAGCAGATCTTCATGTCCTTATAGAGCGTGTTTCAGGGTGTTTTGCACGACCATTGCTTCAAACGGCAAATCCTAAAGAAACGATGCAAAAACTCATGGAGCAACGCTATCCTATTTACGCACAAGCAAACTTAACAATTAACAATCATGAAGAACATTATCACATAGTAGCACATAATGTGATACAGGCTGTACAACGCTATTTATCCATAAAATAACGATAGAGATAAAAAGCATGCAAACCAAAATCGTTACTGTCAAACTGAATAAACATTGTTATGATATCGTTATCGGCTCAGGTTTAATTGCACAAGCAGTCTCAAAGATTAAGCATTATTTGCATCAAAAGAGTTCTCATCAAAAAATACGTTTAGCTATTGTTACAGATAAAAATGTTGCTGCTTTTCATTTGAACACATTGCAGACAAAATTAGCAGAAAATGAAATCTACACGGTCCCTATCATCGTAGAAGCAGGAGAACAATCAAAGTCGTTTCCAATTTTGCAAAATGTGATCGATAAAATTCTTGTCGCTCATTTAGAAAGAAGCGATAGCATTATTGCTTTGGGGGGCGGTGTTATTGGTGATCTTGCAGGATTTGCTGCAAGCATCATACGCCGAGGTATGCATTTCATTCAAATGCCTACAACACTTCTAGCACAAATTGATTCATCCGTCGGTGGAAAAACCGGAATCAATAGCCCCTATGGTAAGAATCTCATCGGTACCTTTTATCAACCCCAATGCGTTATTGCTGACACTGATGTTCTCAATACATTACCTTCACGCGAATTTCGCGCTGGTTATGCAGAAATGGTTAAATATGGCCTCATTAATCAACCTCATTTTTTTGAATGGCTTGAAAAAAATTGGCAAAAAGTCTTTTCCAAGGGCCCAACACAAATAGAAGCTATTGCTCGCTCATGTCAATTTAAAGCTGATATTGTAACGCACGATGAACATGAAACAGGCCAACGCGCCTTGCTAAATCTTGGTCATACATTTGGACATATGCTTGAAACAGCAACTACCTATGATTCAAATCGTTTAATCCATGGTGAAGCTGTAGCTATTGGAATAATTTTAGCCCACCAGTTTTCTGAACAATTAAATTTAATCAGCCCCACAGTGACACAACGTATTAAAGCACATTTTAAAACCGTTGGTTTACCAACAAAACTACAAGATATCCCCGGCAAACTTCCAGATGCCGAAACACTTATGACCTTTATTGCCCAAGATAAAAAAGTTTCGCAAAATAACTTAACTTTTATCCTAACACGCGCACTGGGCCAATCATTTATCGCTAAAAACGTTTCACCAAATGCAGTCTTGACTTTCCTGAAACAAAAATTAATGAAATCTGATTAATTTCTATTTATTAATTGATTAATTTTTATACTTTAGTTAAAAGAATAGGTGTGATTTGAGTCTGCGTAGCTCAGTAGGATAGAGCACAGGATTCCTAAATGAATTGGGCGCTTTGAGGAGAAATCCTTAAAGTGGATCTGCTCAAATTCGGGGAAAGCTTCACAGGAGACTGTATGCCAATCCCGAGCCAAGCCTGTTTTAAAAAAACAAGGAAGGTGTAGAGACTGAACGGGCAGCACCTAAAAAGTGTATACTTCAAGGTGAAGAGACAGTCCAGACCACAAACAGCTTACAATAACAAAGACTGGCGATGAAAATCGAAGTGGTATGAATCCTGGGGTCGTGGGTTCGAATCCCGCCGTAGACACCATTTCATCAATTAAGGTTATCACTTATGAGTAAGAAGGAAGCATCAATGAAAAAAATTCTACCTATTTTAGGACTTTTTGCTTTAGGAGCTTTTGTTATTTTTTATTTCTTGTTCAATAAAACAAATATTTTTTCCAGTTCTTTAGTCATTGAAGTACCAAGCAATTCAAACCCCACTAAAGAAACAGTTGTCTATCAATGTGGCACTCAAACCAATAGAGAACGTATTGAAGTTACTTATCTCAACGCTGGCAATATTTCGTTAGTTGATTTCACATGGAACGGTGAACGCATTATTGGAGCAAATGTAATTGCAGCTTCAGGTTCAAAATATGCGGGAGCCCAATACATTTGGTGGACAACTAAAAATGAAGCTATACTTTATGACCTTATTAATGATCCCAATGAAGAAAAGCCCATTATGTGTGAAGAAGAAAGAAACACAAAATAAAACAAATTTTAGATTAAAAGTCACACTGGTTTCAGTGTGATGTTTTATCTTCCAATGTAGGCAGTTCTTCTTCTGTCTCATTTAACAAAAAGGTTGGCGGCTTTTGCAGCCAATCTTCTGAGTGGTCTCGATGCACGGCAGCCTGTGAGAGAAGCATAGTCGTAACAGGTATTGTCACAAGCGTAAAAATTGCTAACAAAGCTTCATGTACAACAAAATGACCATCTACAAATATCGCATAAAGGATCGAAGCAATAACAATACTTCCAGTTCCTAAACTTGCACCCAATGAAGGCATATGGAGACGCTCATAAAAGCAAGAAAAGCGCATAAGCCCTATTGCTCCAATAAGTGTAAGACCAGATCCCAGCACTAAAAAAATAGTAATAATAATAGCAATCCAAAGCGAAACATCACCTTTCATTCAATAATTTCTCCACGCATCAAAAATTTTGCTAAAGCAACACTTGAGATCGGACCTAACAATCCAATCATAAGAGCAACATCAAAATAAATATTTGTCCCTGAACGAATATCAAATATAAGAAATAAAAGAACAGTCGTCATATAAAGAGTATCCAACCCCACAACTCGATCTTGTGCCCTTGGACCATAAATCAATCGAAAAAACGCCAGAATCATCGGCAAACTTAAGAAAATCTGTGAGAGGAAAATTCCCCAATAAAGGATCACCATACTCATTAGAAAATCTCCAAAAGCAATTGTTCATATCGTTGTTTGATCAGCTGTTGATAATCATTTCCATCTGCTAAATTGAGAACATGAATGAGAAGCTCACTATTTTTGCTATTATACGCAATCCAAACAGTACCTGGAATTGCCGAAAAGATACATGCTAAAATAGCTAAAGCTGTACGACTCTTAAGTGCAAGAGGCACAATAATAAAACCAGAATGTTGTTCTTGGTGCTTTTTTGTTAAAATCAACCAAGCCATCATAATATTTGCATAAATAGAATCTACCAACACCCGAAAAACCAACCGAAAAACCGCATTCCAACTTTTAACTGTGATTTTTTCCGGTTCAAGCAGCTGCATCATCCAACCACCAAACAAAGAAATTACACTTCCTAAAAGGAATTGGCCTAAACTGAAACCGTTTAAAATAAGCCACATAAAAACAATCGCACCACTTAAGAAAGGATGAGAAAAAAAGCGCTTCATTGATTCCTCTCAGTGTTTTTGAGAGAAAAATCAAATAAAACACTCTCAATATAATTTTTAGGATCATGCAATGTCTTAGCAGTTTCAGACATATAATGACTCACAGGGCTAGCGATAATTGTCATAATAAAACATAAAGAAAAAAGAGCAGCGATAGGCGCAAATTCAATCACTTGTATACGTGGGACTTTGCCTTCAAAAGGAACCCAAAAAGTTCGAATGCCCATACGTACCATTGCAACCAAAGTTGCAAAACCAGATAAAATAACAAAAACTATAAAAAACCAATCACGTAAAACTGGTACATAAGTAGAAAAATTTCCCTCGTTTGCGTTTAAAATGGCTGTAAACATCATAAATTTTGCAACAAAACCAGAAAAAGGAGGCAATCCAATAATCAAAATTGCACAGATACTAAAACAAGCTCCAAGAACAGCCAACGTTACTGGTAAATAAGTACCAATTTCATCTTCCTTTTCTTCTTCATCCTCACCATACAATTCCATCGTAACAGCCAAAACATTAGTAGCCATATCTCGACTGCGTTCAACCAATTCAACCAAAAGAAAAAAAGCTCCGAGCGCTAAAGTCGAAGAAACAATATAAAAAAGTATACCCGTAGTCAGTGCCACATTACCTGTTCCAATCGCTGTTAACACTGTACCAGAAGACACAAGAATACTGTAAGATGCCAAACGTCTTAAAACTTGGCTGGCTAATACTCCAATAACACCAAAAGTCAGCGTAGCAAGCCCACCATAAAATAAAACCGTATGACCAAAATGAGCCAAATATTCACTTTCAGAACCAAACCATAACAGCGTTAACCGCAAAATAACATAAATGCCCACCTTGCTTAAAATCACAAAAGAAGCACCAATAGGCGCTGCTGCTGCACTATAAGCTGGTACCAACCAAAAATTAAGTGGCCACATGCCAGCTTTGAGCAAAAAAGCAACACCTAAAAATGTTGCACCTACTTTAAATAAAACAATATCTGCATCAGCTATATGTTTTATTTTGATCGCTAAATCAGCCATATTAAGCGTACCAACCACCCCATAAATGAGTGCCGCACCAATTAAGAAAAACAATGAAGCAACAAGGTTAATGACCACATAATGCATACCTGCACGCACCCGTGATTGACCCAAACCATGTAATGCAAGCCCATAAGAGGCGGTTAACATAACTTCAAAAAATACAAATAAATTGAATAAATCACCCGTTAAGAAAGCGCCATTTATCCCCACCATCAAAAACTGCATTAGCGACTGAAAATGAGGGCCCGCTTTACACCAATAAGCTTGTGAAAAAATCAAACCAGCAGCAATTAACACATTTGAAAGCAAAAGCATCATAGCACTTAAGCGATCAAGAACCAAAACAATACCAAAAGGTGAAGGCCAATTGCCAAGCCGATATACATCTGAAGCTGGAGCTATTTCAACAGTACGCATAAGCAAAACAACAGAAATAACAACCAATAAACCTGCGGAAAAAAGGCTAACGCGTGATTTAAGTTGTGAACGACGTTCATCATAAAACAGAAGAATTGCTCCAATGCTTAATGGCACAAGAACAGGTAAAATAAGTAAATGATGCAGCCAAATTTCTGTCATCTTACTTCATGTCCATCAACGTGGTCTGAATTTGTTAAACCGCGTGAAACCAAAAGGATGACTAAAAATAGCGCTGTTGTTGCAAAACCAATCACAATTGCTGTCAAAACTAAAGCCTGAGGTAAAGGATCAACATAATTTGCAGGATTAATCACAATAGAAGGGTCAACAATAGGCGCTGCATTATTGCGTGGTCTGCTCATTGAAAATATAAAAAGGTTAACCCCATAAGAGAGCAACGACAAACCAAGAATAACTTGAAAAGTTCGTGGACGCAAAAGAAGCCAGATGCCTGATCCAATAAAAACACCAATGCCTAAAGAAAGAATAACTTCCATTAACTTTCCTTTTTCTTTGTAATAGATTTCTTACTAATTCGGTAAAAGCGAATTGATTGATGTGCAAGCGCAATTAAAATAAGAACGCTCGCTCCCAAAACCACAGAAAATACGCCAAAATCAAACAACAAAGCAGATGCTATTGGAATATTTTCAATTAAAGGGAGATGAATATATTGAAAAAACGATGTTAAAAAAGGATATCCAAAAAACCAAGAACTTGCCCCAGTTACCACTGATAATAATAAGCCAAAACCAATCCAACGAACAGGTAAAACACGTAAATGGCTTTCCACCCAGCGAATATTAGTAGCAAGATACTGTAGAATAAATCCAACCGCTAAAGTAATACCACCAGCAAACCCACCTCCTGGAAAATCATGCCCACGCATTAATAAATAAACCGCAATAGCGATAATAACAGGAAAAAGCCAATGCATAATAACAGAAGGAATAGTTAAATAATCCGATAAAGTATCTCCAACTTCACGATCAGGTTGCGCTGTATCAAAAGCTGTTTGAATACGTTGCTGAAAAGGCGCATCAACACTTTCAGGAGCAGGGCGAAAACGCCGCAAAAGAGCAAAAACAGTGAGCGAAACGATACCCAAAACAACAATTTCTCCCATTGTATCAAAGCCACGAAAATCAACTAATAACACATTCACAACATTGCGACCACCAGCCTCAGAATAAGCGTGAGTAAGAAAAAAATCAGAAATTGTTACCCCTTGGGGGCGCGTCATTATCGCAAATGATAACCACGCCATACCTGCTCCTCCTACAAACGCTATGATAAAATCGCTCATACGGCGCAAACGCACAACAAAACCAACAGGCAGTGGATCAGGATCATATAAACGCTTAGGCAACCACCGCAAACCAAGAAGTAAAAGAATTGCCGTTACAACTTCAACAACCAATTGTGTCAGCGCCAAATCGGGTGCAGAAAGCCATAAAAAAGACGCACAGGTCATCAAACCAGCGCCACCTAAAAGCATCAATGATGCAAAACGATGAAATTTTGCATACAAAGCAACTAAAAGAGCACAAACCCCACCAATCAGCCAAATGGCTATGAAAGGTAAATCAAGTGGAAAAAGCAATAATGGACCAGCTGAAATCAAACCATCATGCCATAATAAAAAACCAACAAACGCAAAACAAACCAAAAGCACCCAATGCAATTGAACTTGTAAACGACGTGTTGACAAAAGAGCTTCTGCTGCACGCGCCCATTTCCAAGAAATCATCATGAGAATTCGTTTTAAAATACGCTGCCTCTTTAAATAACGAAAAAAAGGAGGACCTTCATCACAAGATAGAAAATAACGACGCCCTAAAATATAAAGCAGTACTCCTCCTGATAAAGCGACCAAACTCATGATCAAAGGAGTATTAAAGCCATGCCAAACAGATAAACTATAAGAAACTCTCGCAGGCCCTAAAACAGCTATAACCGCATTATCTAAAATGAATCCCATTGTTAAATTAGGAAAAATACCAACTGCCAAACAAATAAAAACCAAAAACTCTATCGGAAAGCGCATAAAACGTGGTGGTTCATGCAGTATTTTGGGTAAATTGACAGGTTTTGGCCCAAAAAAGACACCATGAATAAAACGTATAGAATAAGTCACGCTAAACAGGCTAGCAAGTGTTGCCACGTAAGGCGCAATCCAATCCAACCACGATTCCATATGTGTTTCAACCGCTTGTGCAAAAAACATCTCTTTTGATAAAAAACCATTCAACAAAGGAACACCAGCCATAGCCGCACCCGCGACTAAAGCAAGAGTTCCTGTAATAGGCATATAACGAAAAAGACCTGTTAATTTGCGTATGTCACGCGTTCCTGTTTCATGATCAACAATACCGGCCGCCATAAATAAAGACGCTTTAAAGGTAGCATGATTAACAATATGAAAAATTGCCGCAACACATGCAAGTGGACTGCCAAGACTTAAAAGTGTTGTAATTAAACCAAGATGACTAATAGTTGAATAAGCAAGAAGACCTTTCAAATCTTGCTGAAATATTGAAAAATAAGCCCCAAGGAGCAATGTTGTGAGACCTGCAAAACCTACTAGAAAAAACCAAGATTCTGTTCCCGATAAAACTGGCCATAAACGAATAAACAAAAACAACCCAGCTTTTACCATTGTCGCTGAATGCAAATAAGATGATACAGGCGTTGGAGCAGCCATGGCTTTTGGCAGCCAAAAATGAAAGGGAAACTGTGCACTCTTTGTTAACCCTCCCAATAAAATGCAAATAAGCACGGGTGTATAAAGAGAATTCGACCGGATGAGATTCCCAGATTGCAAGACCTCATCTAAATCAAAACTGCCAACAATATGACCAATGAGTAAAACTCCCAAAAGTAGCGCAAATCCCCCAAAACCCGTAACGATTAAAGCCATACGGGCCCCATCACGCGCACTAGCATTATGATACCAATAACCAATCAATAAAAAGGAAAAAATGCTGGTCAATTCCCAGAAAATGACTAAAAAGACGAGATTTCCTGACAAGATCACCCCTGTCATTGATCCCATGAAAGCTAGAAAAAAAGAAAAAAACCGTGGAACCGGATCTGCCGGGTTCATATAATAACGTGCATAAACAACAACAAGCAGGCCTATCCCCGTAATTAAAAGGCAAAAAAGCCACGATAAACCATCCATGCGCAAAGTTAAATTAACACCCCACTCAGGTAACCAAGCAATATCTAAACGTACTACATGATTTCCATAAAGCGTTGGGTAAAGTATCAGTGTGAAAAGAAGGCTAAAAAACGCTATTGCCCCAGCAAACCATGCTTCGTTATTTTTGGCAGTTGAACCAAAAAAACCGATGATAGCGCTACCACCAAGGGGAAGCAAAACTAGCAATATCAACATTGCTTCCCGTATTGTCATTATCCAAGTTCCACCCTATCTTTAACGCTTTGGTATTGGTAAAATAAAAACTTCTTTATTTCACAATTATGATAATAAAATTTAAACAAAATTAAAAAAACGTCGCAAATTTTCAGAAAATAACTGCTTTTTGAAAGAAAACTATACACACCACACCACCTTAGCCTCTTGCGACTTTTTAAAAAGCATTTACCCATAAAGCTGACGATACAATAAAATTGACGACACAATGAATAATTATGATTATTTGGATCATAAATGATCAAAACAAAAATCATATATATCTTAAGGGCTGTAATCTTCTTTTTTCAAAAAAGATCATAAATCTTTCTTTGAATTAATAATGCCTTTATAGCCGCTTATTTAACACTTGAATGTGCAAACACAACAAATATCATGCCAAAATATTATCACTTATCACTACATTTATAATAACAACACTGATAATGACGATAAGCTTAAAATTCTTGAGCTCCTAACATCTTGTAACTGTTAAAATCTCTAGAGGAAAATAGCTAATGAAACTTTCCCATTTCAATATCGTTTTTATGCTAAATCAGCAGCATTTTTTGTTATTATGAAAACACTTATCATAGATATAGAAGGTTTTAAAAATAGTACAAATTTTAAAAGCAATGCATGTAGTACAAATCTCAAAATAACTTAAAACAATATGAGATAACAGATCGTCTTTTTATAGCTAGATATAGCAGATTTTCCTTTATGATACTTTTTCTCTTGAGACATCCTATTTCTATAGGTACTAAACATCGGTAGAAATAATAAGATTCTTCAAAAGAGAATGGATGAGCAATGATTAAAACACCTTATTATCTTATAGATAAATCCAAACTCATAAAGAATATGGAAATTATTGCTCGTTTACGAGAAATGTCGGGAATAAAAGTCTTGCTGGCTTTGAAATGTTTTGCAACATGGAGTGTATTTGATTTCATGTCTGAATATATGGATGGAAGTACCTCATCATCTCTTTATGAATTACGCTTAGGAAGAGAAAAATTTGGAAAAGAAACCCACGCCTATTCGGTTGCTTGGGCAGATGATGAAATTGATGAAGTATGTACTTATGCAGACAAAATTATCTTTAATTCAATTCAGCAACTCCAACGTTTTGCGAGCACTACCAAAACTATTCAACGAGGATTAAGGCTAAATCCAGGTATTAGTGCATCAAATTTTGATCTTGCAAATCCCTCTCGCCCTTTTAGCCGTTTGGGTGAAACCAATCAAAGTGCGATCGAAGAAGTCTTACCCCTTATAAATGGCTTAATGATCCACAATAATTGTGAAAATGCTGATTTTAATCTCTTCAACCAAATGCTTAATCATATTGAAGAAAAATTTAAAAAACTCTTCATCGCTGTTGACTGGATTAGCCTTGGTGGTGGAATTCATTTTACTGGCAATAATTATCCTCTAGAAGCTCTTGCAGAACGTTTAAAACGCTTTTCTCAAACTTACAATGTAACCGTTTTTCTGGAACCAGGGGAAGCTGCTATCACAAAAAGTACTACATTAGAAGTTAGTGTTCTGGATACACTGTATAATGAAAAAAACCTCGCTATTGTTGATAGCTCAATTGAAGCACATATGCTTGATCTTCTCATTTATCGTGAAAATGCAAAATTAGAACCAAATCAAGGATCACATGAAATCATGGTTTGTGGAAAGTCTTGTCTTGCTGGCGATATTTTTGGAACATTCCAATTTCCTGAATTACTTAAAATAGGCGACAGACTGTCTTTCCAAGATGCCGCAGGCTATACAATGGTTAAGAAAAACTGGTTTAATGGCGTTGCGATGCCAGCCATTGTTATTAAAGAATGCAATGGAAATCTAACCATTCAACGTCAATTCAACTATAATGACTATAAAAACAGTCTTTCATAATCAAAATAATATATAAAAATTATGCAGCGATATTAAAAAGGAGACCAACTACAATGAAAAAAAATGTTCTCATTATTGGTGCTGGCGGTGTTGCACAAGTTGTCGCGCATAAATGCGCTCAAAATAACGATATACTTGGAGAAATTCATATCGCTTCACGAACACTCAAAAAATGTGAGGCCATAATTGCTTCCATTAAAGATAAAAAAGCAATGAAAGTAGCAGGTGTTCTTAAAAGCCATATGCTTAATGCAATGAACATCGAAGAAACTGTAAAGCTTATTCAACAGACCAAATGTGAGATTGTTATCAATGTTGGTTCTCCTTTTTTGAATATGTCTGTTCTTTCAGCCTGTATCAAAACAAAATGCGCTTATATTGATACCGCGATTCATGAAGACCCTTTAAAAATTTGTGAAACACCACCTTGGTATAACAATTACGAATGGCCCAGACGTAAAGAATGTGAACAAGCAGGTATAACGGCTATTTTAGGTGCAGGTTTCGACCCTGGTGTTGTTAATGCTTATGCAGCGTTAGCACATGATACTTATTTTGATACAATTTCTGACATTGATATTATTGATATCAATGCCGGAAAGCATGGACGTTGGTTTGCAACCAATTTTGATCCAGAAATCAATTTTCGAGAATTTACAGGGCAAGTATGGTCATGGCAAAATAAAAAGTGGGTTTCCAATCAAATGTTTGAAATCAACCATGAATGGGATTTACCAGTTGTTGGAAAACAAAAGGCTTACATGACAGGGCATGATGAAATTCATTCGTTATCCAAAAATCTCGATGTCCAAAATATCCGCTTTTGGATGGGTTTTAGTGAACTTTATATTACTGTTTTTACCGTCTTAAAAAACCTTGGACTTTTATCAGAACAAGTTATTAAAACAGCAGAAGGCCAGGAAGTTGTTCCTTTGAAAGTCGTAAAAGCTGTCTTACCTGACCCAGCTTCTCTAGCGCCAAACTATACAGGAAAAACCTGTATTGGAGACTTCATTAAAGGCATAAAAAACGGAAGCCCAAGAGAAGTTTTTATCTATAATATAGCTGATCATAAACAAGCTTTCAATGAAACAGGCGCACAAGGGATTTCCTATACAGCCGGTGTACCTGCAGCAGCTGCTGCCATTCTTATCGCCACAGGAATATGGGATGTGAAAACCATGGTTAATGTAGAAGAACTACCACCACTCCCCTTCCTTAAACAACTTGATCATATGGGGCTTCCGACCTGTATAAGAGAAAAACAAGAAGATAAACAATTACAATTTTAATCCATCAATATGCTAAAATATAAAAAACCGCCCCTTTTTTAAAGAGGCGGTTAATAAAACCACAAAGATATAGATTAATCTGTAAAACAGATGTCTCTTTCAAGAGACATCATAAAACTTTTTTAAAAATTTTCTTAAGTATGAAGTGGCTTAGAAAATGTTGCTAAAGCTGCTTCTCGTACCGCTTCTGATAAAGTGGGGTGTGCATGGCAACAACGGCTCAAATCTTCTGATGAGCCACCAAATTCCATCAAAACCGCAATTTCATGAATCATCTCACCTGCACCAAATCCGAGAATGTGCCCACCCAATACTCGGTCTGTCTTTTTATCAGCAAGAATCTTAACAAAACCATCACTTTTTTGCATCGCGCGTGCACGTCCATTAGCCATAAAAGGAAATTTCCCAACATTATAGTTAATGCCGGCAGCTTTAAGCTCTTCTTCTGTCTTACCTACACTGGCAATTTCTGGTTGCGTATAAACAACACCAGGAATAACATCAAAATTAACATGACCTTTTTGACCAGCCAAAATTTCAGCCACAGCGATGCCCTCTTCCTCAGCTTTGTGCGCTAACATCGGGCCTTTAATGACATCACCAATTGCATAAATTCCTGGAATATTGGTTTGCCAATGCTGATCAGTTACAACACAACCACGCTCATCTAATTGAACACCCACCTCTGCTAAACCAAGACCTTCAACATACGGATGACGTCCAGTTGCAATCAAAACAACATCTGCTTCCAAAACTTCTTCTGTACCACCTTTAACAGGCTCAAAAACCACCTTAGCAGCTGATTTAGATTTAGTAACAGCTTTAACTTTTGCACCAAGTTTATATTCAATTCCTTGTTTTTCCATCAATTTTTGGAACTGACGCGAAATTTCACCATCCATTGATCCTAAAACTTTATCAAGAAATTCAACAACAGTAACCTTTGCACCCAAACGGCTCCACACTGAACCAAGTTCTGAGCCAATAACACCTGCGCCCACAACAACCATACGTGTTGGAACTTTTTCAAGCGCAAGTGCTCCTGTGGAAGATACAATAACCTTTTCATCAATTTCAACATTGACACCTGGAATACTCGAGCTATCTGAACCTGTAGCAATAACAATATTTTTGTTGCAATTGTTTGTTGGCTACCATCCTTAGCGGTAATCTCAATTTGGCCTGCATTTAAAATCTTTGCTGTACCAAAAAAAGTATCAATTTTATTTTTCTTCATCAAAAAAGAAATACCACTCGTATTAGCCGTTATAACGGTTTCTTTATGCTCCATCATCTTTTTAAGATTAAGCTTAGGTTTGGAGACAGAAACACCAAGTTCTTCAAAACCATGCTGCGTTTCAGCAAACACCTCCGAAGCATGCAACAATGCCTTAGAAGGGATACAACCAACATTGAGACAGGTACCACCCAATGTCGCACGTTTTTCAACAATCGCGACTTTAAGACCTAATTGTGCTGCTTTAATCGCTGCAACATAACCACCTGGGCCCGCTCCAATCACAACAACATCATAAGACATTCGTTTTTCCTTTCATCCCCAAAACTGCACTTCTACAAATCAAGAACAAGACGCTCCGGATCTTCTAAACTTTCCTTGACACGTACAAGGAAAGTTACAGCCTCTTGCCCATCGACAATACGGTGATCATAAGAAAGCGCTAAATACATCATTGGGCGGATCACAACTTGCCCTCCAACAACCATTGCACGTTCTTTAATCGCATGCATCCCTAAAATACCAGACTGTGGTGCATTTAAAATTGGCGTCGACATTAATGACCCATAAACACCACCATTGGTAATAGTGAATGTTCCACCCTGCATATCAGAAACCGCCAATTTTCCCTCACGAGCAAGGCGCCCTAAACGACCAATTTCTTTTTCAATCTCTGAAATTGACATTTGGTCTGCGTCACGAACAACCGGAACAACAAGCCCTTTATCTGTTCCAACCGCAATTCCAGCATTGACATAGTTTTTATAAACAATATCCGTCCCATCAATCTCAGCATTAACTGCAGGAAGTTCTTTTAATGCATGGCAAACAGCTTTGGTAAAAAAGCCCATAAAGCCAAGCTTAACATTGTGTTTCTTTTCAAAAAGATCTTTATAACGCTTACGCAAATCCATTACTGCAGACATATCAACTTCATTAAATGTCGTTAACATAGCTGCTGTATTTTGTGCATCCTTAAGACGACGAGCAATCGTTTGACGTAATTTTGTCATACGAACGCGCTCTTCACGCATTTCATTAGATGAAGATGAAGAAACCGGCACAGAAGCACCTGCTCCTGTTTTTTGCGTTAACGCATCAAGAACATCTCCTTTGAGAATCTGTCCGCGTTTGCCAGAACCTGAAATTTTATCTTTTTCAATATTATTTTCAGCCATCAACTTTGCTGCTGAAGGAGCAGGAGGCATTGCACCACCACCCAAAGAAGATGATGCTGGTCCAGATGCTGCAGCCGGACTTGGTGCAGAAAGAGAAGATGCAGACGATGACGAAGCACCAGCAGCTCCCGCTTCAATCAACCCTAAAAGAGCATTCACTTCAACTGTATCACCTTCTTTTGCAAGAATTTCTGATAATTTCCCTGCAACAGGTGCAGGAACTTCAACCGTTACTTTATCAGTTTCCAATTCAACCAAAGGCTCATCTACAGCAACGGCTTCACCACACTGTTTAAACCATTTGCCAATTGTTGCTTCAGTAACCGATTCGCCCAAAGTAGGAACACGGATTTCACTAGCCATAATATTTTTCCATACGTCAGAGTAATAATTAAGTTAAGAACCCAACGCGTCTTCAAGAAACGCGGCAAGTTGTTCAAGATGTTTAGACATTAATCCAGCAGCTGGCGATGCACTCGCAGGGCGCCCAGTATAACGCGCACGTGAATATTTTGCATTAATACGGGTCAAAACCTGTTCTAAGTAAGGCTCAATAAACGACCACGCTCCCATATTTTTGGGTTCTTCCTGGCACCAAACAATTTCAGCTTGTAAAAAGCGTGACAGCACATCCGCTAAAGCTTTTGCTGGAAAAGGATAAAGCTGCTCAACACGAAGCAAATAAACATTATCAATTCCCCTTTTTTCACGCTCCTCATAAAGATCATAATAAACCTTACCCGTACAAAGAACAACACGGCGGATCTTATCATCTTTTTGTAATTTAATCGCAGAATCTTTAAGACATTGCGCATCATCAAGCAATAAATGGTGGAAATTCGTTTTTGGCCCCATTTCGCTTAAAGAAGAAACCGCCCGTTTATGACGCAAAAGTGATTTAGGCGTCATCAAAATCAATGGTTTCCGGAAATCGCGTTTAATTTGTCTCCGTAAAATATGAAAATAATTTGCAGGAGTTGTACAATTAGCGACCTGCATATTATCTTCTGCACAAAGTTGAAGATAACGCTCCAAACGTGCCGAAGAGTGCTCTGGCCCTTGCCCCTCAAAACCATGAGGTAACAAACAGACAAGACCAGACATACGAAGCCATTTATGCTCTGCAGATGAAATAAATTGATCAAAAATGACCTGTGCACCATTAGCAAAATCACCAAATTGTGCTTCCCAAAGCGTTAAACCACGTGGTTCAGCAAGTGAATATCCATACTCAAAACCAAGAACCGCTTCCTCAGAGAGCATGGAATTTACAACTTCATAAAGTGCTTGCTCTTTTTGTAAATTATTCAAAGGAATATAACGTGTTTCATTTTCTTGGTCATAAAGAACTGAATGACGTTGCGAAAAGGTCCCACGTTCAACATCTTCACCAGAAAGACGAATTGGTGTTCCCTCTAAACAAAGTGAACCAAAAGCTAAAGCCTCAGCTGTTGCCCAATCAATTCCTTCACCGGTCTCAAACATTTTAGCACGATTGTTTAAAAAACGCTGAATAGTTTTATGGACATGAAAACTTGATGGAACCTCGACAAGCTTTTGCCCAATTTCCTTTAAAGTTTTCAACTCAACGCCTGTTGCACCACAACACTGTTCTTCAGCATCACTAGCTGCCTTCAAGCCTGACCAATTTCCATCAAGCCAATCAGCTTTATCGGGGTTATAAGAAGCACCTGCTTCAAATTCAATTTCAAGCTTATCGCGCCATTCTTTCTTTTGGCGCTCAATTTCTTCTAAACCAACAACTCCTTGTGCTACCAACTGGTCACTGTAAAGTTGAACTGTCGTCTTGTGGTTACGAATTGCTTTATACATAAGAGGTTGCGTAAAAGAAGGTTCATCGCCTTCATTGTGTCCATAACGGCGATAACAGAACATATCAATCACCACCGGCTTATGAAAAGTTTGACGGAACTCTGTTGCTATTTTTGCTGCAAAAACAACCGCTTCAGGATCATCACCATTCACATGAAAAATTGGCGCACCAATCATCTTCGCAATATCCGATGAATAAGATGAAGAGCGTGAAAAGCGCGGATTAGTTGTAAATCCAATCTGATTATTGACAATTACATGGATAGAGCCCGCAACACTATAACCTTTTAAACCTGAAAGACCAAAAGTTTCCTGAAGAACGCCTTGCCCCGCAAAAGCTGCATCACCATGAATTAACACAGGCATTACTTTTGAACGCTCACTTAATGGAATAACATCAGTGCGTGCAGGGCCAACAAGTTGATCTTGTTTAGCACGCGCTTTTCCAATAACAACCGGATCAATAATTTCAAGATGAGATGGATTAGGTAAAAGCGATAAATGAACTTTTTGACCATTAATTTCACGGTCAGCTGAAGCTCCTAAGTGATATTTTACATCACCCGATCCTGCCACATCATCAGGCTTATAAGAACCACCTTTAAATTCATGAAAAATAGCCCGGTGCGGTTTTGCCAGAACTTGTGAAAGAACATTTAAACGGCCACGGTGAGCCATTCCAACAAGAATCTCTTGCACACCTAAAGCATTTCCACACTTAATAATTTGTTCAAGAGCAGGAATAAGCGCCTCACCACCATCAAGACCAAAACGCTTTGCGCCTTTATATTTTGTATCCAAAAACTGTTCAAAACCTTCTGCTTCTATAAGCTTGTTGAGAATAGCTTTTTTATCTTCCTGTGTGAAAGCAGTCTGCTTACCTGATCCTTCAATACGCTCTTGAATCCACACTCTTTGAGCGGGATCAGAAATATGCATATATTCTGCACCAATTGTTGAACAATAAACACGGTTAAGAATCTCAAGCATTTGTGGAATGGTTGCGTATTCTAACCCTAACACATTATCAATAAAAATCGGGCGTTCATAATCTGCAGAACTAAAACCATAAGTTTCTGGAGACAGTTCTTTATAATCCTCAGGTTTTTCTGCCAACTGGAGCGGATCAAGCCGCGCACGAAGATGCCCATATGTCCGATAAGCACGGATCATCATAAGCGCTTGAATAGAATCTCGAGTTGCTTGAACAATATCTTGTTTGCTAGAAGCCGCCCCTTTTTGCACAGCGGCTTTTGCCTTTAACTTATCACCTAAATACTTTTCAAAGGCAGACCAATCACCATCTAAAGCACAAACCAATTCTCCACTTGCCTTTAACGGCCAATGGTCACGCTGCCATGTTGCCCCTTCAGCATTTTTAAGAACATCTTCTTTACTGTCTTGAAAACTCTCAAAAAAAGCACGCCATTGCTCATCCACATTCGTGGGATTTTTTTCGTATTCGGCATAAAGCTGATCTATATAATCTGCATTCCCACCATACAGAAACGACGTTTGCGCAAAAAGACCATTTATCTCATTCTGCCTTGTCATATATCTTCCCGGAACATCTCGTTCCGTCTCCTTAATATACCCACATTACTTTTAACTAAGAGTCGGGACATTGTAAAAAAAATTTTTACTTTTTGGTTTATCTGGATGAATACAAAGACTCACCCAGATAAAACCTTCTTTTATCCCTTCAAAACTGAAACCAAAGTCTTACCAATTTGTGACGGTGAAGGAGAAACACGAATTCCAGCAGATTCCATTGCAGAAATCTTATCTTCTGCACCACCTTTACCACCAGAAATCACCGCTCCAGCATGCCCCATTGTACGCCCTGGAGGGGCTGTACGACCAGCAATAAAACCAACCATCGGTTTTTTACGGCCTTTTTTGGCTTCGTCTTTGATAAATTGTGCCGCTTCTTCTTCAGCGGAACCACCAATTTCTCCGATCATAACAATAGACTCGGTTTCATCATCAGCCAAAAACATTTCCAATACATCGATAAATTCAGTCCCCTTAACAGGATCACCTCCAATACCAATAGCAGTTGTCTGCCCAAGATCTTCACGACTCGTTTGAAACACTGCTTCATAGGTTAAAGTTCCCGACCGTGAAACAATACCAACAGAACCCTTCTTAAAAATAGAACCGGGCATAATACCAATCTTACATTCATTAGGCGTGAGAATACCAGGACAATTAGGGCCAATTAAGCGTGATTGTGATTGTTCTAATTTAGCCTTAACTTCAACCATATCCATAACCGGTATGCCTTCTGTAATACAGACAATTAAACCGATCTCAGCCTCTATAGCCTCTATAATAGCTGCTGCAGCACCTGCAGGTGGCACATAAATAACAGAAGCATCAGCACCCGTTTTTTCTTTACCCTCTGCAACACTGGCAAAAATAGGGAGAGTTTCTCCTTTTGACCCTTCCCACGTTTCACCCCCTTTTTTAGGGTTAATACCGCCAACCATTTGCGTACCATGATAAGCAAGTGCCTGTTCTGTGTGAAACGTTCCCGTTTTCCCTGTAAGCCCTTGAACTAAAACTTTTGTATTTTTATTGACAAGAATCGACATAACTTAAGCTTCCTTCACGGCTGTAACAATTTTCTGAGCAGCATCATCTAAATCATCAGCAGAAATAACATTCAAACCACTATTATCGATAATTTCTTTACCGCGCTCAACATTGGTGCCTTCAAGACGAACAACTAAAGGAACTTTCAAACCAACATCCTTAACAGCAGCAACGACACCTTCAGCAATAACATCACAACGCATAATTCCACCAAAAATATTGACCAAAATGCCTTTAACATTCGGATCAGCGGTAATAATTTTAAAAGCAGAAGTAACCTTTTCTTTTGAAGCACCACCACCAACATCAAGGAAATTGGCTGGCTCAGCTCCATAAAGCTTGATGATATCCATCGTTGCCATAGCAAGACCCGCACCATTTACCATGCAGCCAATCGTACCATCAAGAGCGATATAAGCAAGGTCATGTTTCGATGCTTCGATCTCTTTTGGATCCTCTTCTGAAATATCACGTAACTCTAAAATATCTGGATGACGAAACAAAGCATTATTATCAAAAGAAACTTTCGCATCAAGAACGCGCAAATGACCATCTTTCATAACAATAAGCGGATTGATTTCAAGAAGACTCATATCCTTTTCACAAAAAGCTTTATAAAGAATAGGAAAGAGTTTTTCGCCATCTTCACGCGCACTATCACGCAAATCTAATGCATCACAAAGCTTTGTACAATCTACAGAGGTAACACCCTTTGCACTCTCAATAGGAAGAGTGAGTATCTTTTCGGGTGTTTCTTCAGCAACCGTCTCAATGTCCATGCCCCTTCTGTTGACACGACAAAAACAACCTGACCAACCGTACGATCAACTAAAAGTGAAAGGTAAAGCTCTCTTTCAATGTCAGCACCATCTTCAATATAAAGGCGGTTAACCTGCTTACCTTCTGCACCTGTTTGTTTGGTTACTAAAGTTTTACCAAGCATTTCTTTTACATTAGCAACAACTTCTTCAACCGATTGTGCAAGCCGAACACCACCCTTTGCGTCAGGGCCAAGTTCTTTGAACTTCCCTTTACCACGACCTCCAGCGTGAATTTGACTTTTTACCACGTAAAGTGGTCCCGGTAATTTTTTCGCCCACTTTTCAGCTTGTTCTACAGAATAAACAGCCACACCGTTTGCAATTGGTGCACCATATTCGTGAAGTATACGTTTGGCTTGATACTCATGAATATTCATTCGTTTTCCCTTTTCTTTTATGGACCACTAAATCAACTCTCAAACACTTAAAGCATCTTATTATTTAAGCGTAGAATTGAGCTTTATTTTTTAAGATTAGGCGCAATAGAAACGCAAGCCTCACAGAGCCTTTGCACTGCGTCGACTGACTTTTCGAAAGCATCTTTTTCATCCCTATTAAGATCAATTTCAACCACTCTTTCAACACCACCAGCACCAACAACAACAGGAACACCAACATACATATCTTTGATGCCATATTCACCTGAAAGATAAGCAGCAACAGGAACAACACGCTTAGTATCTTTCAAATAAGCTTCAGCCATAGAAACGGCAGAAGAAGCTGGTGCATAAAAAGCAGAACCTGTTTTGAGCAAACTTACAATTTCCGCACCACCATCACGCGTACGTTGAACAATTTGATCAAGTTTTTCTTGAGTTGTCCAACCCATCTTAACAAGATCAGGCAAAGGAATACCACCAACAGTTGAATAGCGCACCAAAGGCACCATCGAATCACCATGCCCCCCTAAAACAAACGCTGTTATATCTTTAACAGAAACGTTAAATTCTTCAGACAAGAAATAACGAAACCGCGCCGAATCAAGAACACCGGCCATACCAACAACTTTTTGCACCGGAAGACCTGAAAATTTCTGTAACGCCCAAACCATCACATCAAGAGGATTTGTAATACAGATAACAAACGCTGAAGGTGCATATTTTTTAATTCCTGCACCAACCTGTTCCATAACTTTTAGATTAATCCCTAAAAGGTCATCACGACTCATACCAGGCTTGCGCGCAACACCTGCAGTTACAATAATAACATCAGCTCCTTCAATTGCCTCATAAGCATTAGAACCTGTTAAATTGACATCAAAACCATCAACCGGTGAAGATTCAGCTATATCGAGAGCTTTACCCTGCGGCATTCCCTCCATAATATCAAACAAGACGACATCACCAAGTTCTTTAAGCCCAATCATATGTGCTAAAGTACCCCCAATCATACCGGAGCCAATAAGAGCTATTTTCTTTCGTGCCATTTTTTCTTTCTCAATTTTTATCAGATAACTAAGCGCAAAATTCTCAGCGCCAATAAGATTGAATATTTCCCCTAAATTTATCAAAAATGGGAAAGTATGAAATTAATCACATTTCTCTCTTCATTGACATAAAATCCCTCTATAAATCAAAAATTAGAAATTTACTGCATTTACCGATAAGATGAATCTTAAAAAAATACAATAGATTATTACAATACTTTTAAATTCAAAGAACTATTATTTTTATAGTTTATCTAAAGACAAAGTAATAATCATTTTATTTTATCCAAAAACTGTTTTTTCCAAATATCTAGATAGTCTTGGCTTTGCATTTCAAAAAGACGTGATTGTATTCTTTGAAACTCAAATGTTTCTGTTGTTTGCCAGTACCCTTGATATAAATCTTCAAGCCCTGCTGCCATTGACATAAACAGTCTTATGTGGCGTTCATAAAGGGTATCAATAAGCAAAATAAACCGTTTTGTTTCATTACGATGTGTATCATCCATCACCGGAACATTATCAATAAAAACTGTATGATAACGCTCTCCTAACGCTAAATACTCAGCTGCTGCCAAAGGCTTTGCACACAGATCTTGATAATCAAAGCGCACACACCCTGCACCAGAACGTGCAATATGAATAAAGCGCCCCCTTACAGATAGAGTATCAGACATTTCTTTTTGACCCTGCAGCACAAACTCCCATGCCTGATTCATGCTTGCATCTGCCGCAGGCCCTAACGGTGTTACATACACATGGTGTAGATCTGACTTTTCAAGACGATAATCTGTTTTTGCATCAAGATTAACAACGTTAACATGGGTCTTTAAAATTTGAATAAAAGGCAAAAAAAGCTCTCGATTCAAACCATTACGATAAAGATCATCAGGAGCAACATTCGAAGTGGCAACGAAAATAACCCCATGATCAAACAAAGCCGTAATAAGGCGGTAGAGTACCATAGCATCTGCAATATCTGTTACACTAAATTCATCAAAACAAAGCACGCGCGCTTCTTGTGCAAGATCTTTTGCAACAGCTAAAATAGGATCATCTTGTTTAGTTTTTGTGCCTTTAAGCATCTGACGATGTATTTTGATACGTTCATGGACATCAGCCATAAAATCATTGAAATGGGCGCGTTTTTTACTGCCTTGCGGTAAACAAGAGAAAAACAAATCCATTAACATGGTTTTGCCACGCCCTACTTCACCATAAATATATAGCCCCTGAATACGACCATGATTATCATTTTGTTCTAAAACACGTAAACAGGGTTGTTTTTTTCTTTTAAAGCGACGCCAAAATGCCCAAGACTGAAAAGTATTTTGTGCCAAAATTTCCTGCAGCAAACAATCAAAATATTTTATTAAAGCTAATTGAGCTGGATCCGAATTAATTTCTCCTTTGGAAACTAAACTTTCATAGCGCGTCGAAACTAAAACCATCCAAGCATCCCCTTTGCAAATCATTTTCAGTAAAAGAAAAATCCACACACATATTTATGAATAATCTTTCTTTTTTATCAACGGCTTAAAAAAACTGGCTGGTTATCAAATGTACGCCCCTCAAAATAATTCCCATTGGTGGAATAAAAAGCAGCTACAGCGTGCCCTGAGTCATCATAGAAATATAATCTCTTTCCCTTGATAGCCCATGATTTAACTCCAGAAAATATTTTTGGACAAAGTAAAGGACCAGCACGGTACCCTTGACCAAATTTTGTCTGTGGGGTTGCAACTCGGCAAACTTTACCGTTTACAGACAAATTCCACACACCAGCAATACTGGCAGGAAATAAATCAACAGTATTACCTGGTAGCTCAATACTCGCTTCTTGTATTTCACTACTAGGATATTCACTCTCACTTATTGAAGAAACAGACGTTTCAATTTCTGTAAGATCAGATTCTGTTACAGATTCCGACATCTGCTGAACAGGATAAATAACCTCTCGTGTGTTACCATTATTCCCAAATCGGGATGTTGAACAACCACTTAAAATAGTTATAGCTGATAGTGCAATGAAAACTGAAATTCTTGAAAAGATCATATTTCACTCCTTCCCATAATAATAGCCTTCCATAAATAATAATAAATAGACGTACTCAAAAGACGTGAAAGCACCCTTATATGTACTACCATTTATATGTACCATTATATTAAGATAAATTAATAAATAAAAAAAACTCGTGAAATAAAGGCAAAAAACATGGAAGTGCGATGAAAATCATCAATCTCGAATAATAATGCCTCTTCTTATTTAGTTTTATCTTGAACAAATACTAGTAATCTGAAAGATTTTCAGTCATATATTGCCTTATTGTGCTTATCATTTACCACTCAAAATAGAGAAACCTTATGAAGATACCTTTCAGCAAAATGAATGGTCTTGGAAATCAAATCATTGTTGCTGATATGCGTGAAAGCGCACATAATATCACACCACAAGCAATTTTTACCCTAGCTGTAGATCCCCAAACACATTTTGATCAAATTATGGCTATTCATCCACCAATTCAAAATGATACAGACTTTCGCATCGAAATATGGAATGCTGATGGTTCAATAGCAAAAGCCTGCGGTAATGGTACACGTTGTGTTATCGAATGGCTTTCAAATCACACCCTTAATAAAAGCTTTCGATTAGAAACACCTGCCGGAGTTGTTGAAGGTGAACGCCAAAGTAATGGTCTTATTTGCGTTGATATGGGGTGTCCACATCTTAATGCAAAAGATATGCCTGTTTCACGCGAAATATCCGATACTAATCACGTAAAAATAACTGCCGGCCCTCTACAGGATGCCTGTCTTGTATCTGTCGGAAATCTGCATGCTATTTTTTTCGTCGATCACAATATTCAATCTATTCCATTAGAAAAATATGGACCAAAGCTTGAACATGACCCACTTTTTCCAGAACGGTGTAATATCTCTATTGCTTTTATAACATCACAAAAAAGTCTAACCTTACGCACATGGGAGCGGGGAGCTGGATTAACAAAAGCATGTGGGAGCGCTGCTTGCGCTAGTGCTGTAGCCGCTTACCGACGTGGATTAACTGAACGCCATATTGATGTAAATCTACCAGGAGGAACACTTGCTATTCATTATCGAGAAGATAACCATATTGTCATGACAGGCCAGGCAGAATATGAATTCAACGGTCTTTTTGATCCCCTAACAGGAGCTTATGAAAAGGATTATTCCTGATGGCTATAAAAATTGTAACATTTGGTTGTCGACTTAATAGTTATGAATCAGAAGTCATTCGTGAAAAAAGTGCTTCTGCTGGTCTTGATAAGCTCAAAGGTGATGCCATTATCTTTAACACTTGTGCTGTCACTGCTGAAGCGGTACGACAAGCAAAACAGGCTATCCGTAAAGCTAAACGTGAAAATCCTCATGCCCGTATTGTCGTTACAGGATGCGCAGCTCAAACAGAAGCAGAAAATTTTGCTCTTATGACAGAAGTGGATCTTGTTTTAGGGAATGAAGAAAAACTCCATACTCATTCCTATCGTCAATTTCCTGATTTTGGCATAAATCACGATGAAAAATTGCGTGTTAATGATATTATGGAGGTGCGCAACATTGCCCCACACATGGTTGGTGCAATAGAAGGCCGTACGCGTGTTTTTGTACAAGTGCAAAATGGATGCGATCATCGCTGTACATTTTGCATTATTCCTTATAGCCGTGGGCCATCACGCTCAGTTCCTATGGGTACTATCATTGAACAAATTAAAAAGTTTATAGGCAATGGTGTTCAAGAAATAGTCCTCACAGGTGTTGACCTTACAAGTTATGGTGCCGATTTGCCAGGAAAAGCTTCGTTAGGAAAATTAGTTTCAGCCATCTTGCATCATGTCCCTGATTTACCACGACTACGTCTTTCATCAATCGATTCTATTGAAATAGATCAAGAATTAATCGATCTCCTAGCTTATGAAAAAAGAATAATGCCCTACCTGCATTTATCTTTACAAGCTGGTAGTAATATGATTCTAAAACGAATGAAACGGCGACATTTGCGTGAAAACGCAATCCAGTTTTGTCAAGACTTACGTGCTAAACGCCCCACAATGGTTTATGGTGCCGATCTAATTGCTGGTTTTCCAACCGAAACAGAAGAAATGTTTCAAAACAGTTTAGCTTTGATTGATGAATGTAATTTAACGCATCTTCATGTTTTTCCCTTTAGCCCAAGAGAAGGAACACCTGCTGCCCGTATGCCTCAAGTTAACCGCGAAATAATAAAAACTCGTGCAGAAAAGCTCCGTAATGCAGGAAAAAAAGCCTATCAAAAACATCTTTCTCATTCAAAAAACACTCAACAAATAATCCTTGTTGAAAAAGATGAAATTGGACGAACTGAAGATTACACACTCACACATATTAAAGGTACTAAAGCTGGAACAATCATTAAAGCCCTTATTATTGGCCATGATGGTAATAAATTAATTGCTGAACATATTAAATGGAATGCAGCTTGAATAGGAAAGCTCTTATGACACAGTCTTTTATTAAAAAAATATTCTCTTTCCGTAAATCTAAAGAGCAAACTATCAAACAAAAACAAGCTCCTGCCCTTCATGAAACTTCTACAGCTGATACAGCTGAACAAAACACAAAGAGTAATCACGCTTCTGCATCTGAAAATACCCATATTGAAAAAGAAAAACAAAGGGAAACACCAATACAAAACAGTGAATCTTCATCTTTTGAATCTCTTTCTGGAAAAGTGATTGTCACTGACACAATTAAAGAAAAGACAATCGAAGAACATTTACCTTCCTTGCCTATTGAACAAAAAGAGGCATGGTTTGAGCGTCTTAAAAAAGGATTATCTCTTTCTTCTCAGCAATTAAGTGATTCCCTTGGTGCACTTTTTATCAAAAAGAAACTTGATGAAGACACATTGCAAGAATTAGAAAATATTCTTATCCAAGCGGATCTTGGTGTAGAGACAGCCACACGCATTACTGATATCTTAGCATCCAGCCGTTACGAGAAAGATTTATCTCTAGATGATCTTTATACCATCATGGCTGATGAAATCAAAAAAGTTCTTGAACCTGTTGCTATCCCGCTGGAACTTGATCTTAGCCATAAGCCTCATGTTATTTTGCTGGTAGGTGTCAATGGAACAGGAAAAACAACAACTATTGGAAAATTAGCTGCTAAATTAGCAGAAGGTGGGTTGAAAATCACGTTGGCTGCTGGTGATACATTTCGTGCTGCAGCCATTGAACAATTACATATTTGGGGTGAACGTACAGGAGCTAATGTTATTTCAACTAAACTTGGTGCAGATGCTGCTAGTTTAGCTTTTGATGCTTATGAAAAAGCAAAAAAGGAAGAAAGTGATGTTTTAATCATCGACACCGCTGGACGCCTACAAAATAAAAGTGAATTAATGGATGAATTAGCAAAAATTATTCGTGTTTTAAAGAAACATAATCCTCAAGCACCCCACACAGTCCTTCAAACACTTGATGCAACAACCGGGCAAAATGCACTCAATCAGGTAGACATTTTCCATAATGTTGCTGGTGTTAATGGTTTAGTTATGACAAAACTTGATGGTACTGCACGAGGAGGAATTCTAATCGCCATTGCAAATAAATATAAATTACCCGTCTATTTTATCGGTATAGGAGAAAAGATTGAGGATCTTGAACCTTTTTCTGCCTCTGATTTTGCGAAAGCTATTGTAGGAAAATCTTCATGAAACACTCTAAATCTAATTCATCCAATAATCCAAATTTGAAGAATATCAACAACAACCGAGAAACATCCTCACCAACACTTAAACTTCTTTTAGAAATGGGCCCATTGGTTGTTTTTTTTCTCGCCAATTATAAAGGGCAGTGGCTAATTAATAATATTGGACTCTTTAAAAGCTTTAACAAGCCTATTTTTCCCGCAACTGCTGTTTTTATGATAGCGATTATTATTGCTTTAAGCTTATCATGGTTCATTATGCGCAAAGTTCCCATAGTGCCACTTATTTCAGGGATATTCGTCCTGGTCTTTGGGTTTTTAACTCTCTGGCTTCATAATGACACTTTTATCAAAATGAAGCCTACAATCATCAATAGTTTATTTGCGCTTATTCTTTTTGGTGGCCTATTGTTCAAAAAACCATTATTGCGTTATGTTTTTGATTCTACTCTTAAAATGAACGATACAGGATGGCAAAAACTGACCTATCGGTGGGCATTTTTTTTCGTTTTTCTTGCTGTTCTAAATGAAGTTATTTGGCGTAATTTCAGTGATAATTTCTGGGCTAGTTTTAAAGTATTTGGTGTTATGTCCATAACTCTCATATTTATGCTATCACAAATAACTATCATTATGAAATATTCAACAACCCCTTTGATAAAAAAGGATAAATCTAATTCTTAAGCAGTAATACCTATTATCATTGAATGATTTTCTAAAGACAAAGAAATCCATAATACCAGCTTATCATTGGTATATATTCTTTCAAAAAGGCGTTATAAATATTAGAATTTAAAGAAAGATTTGTTAGCTTCTTTGATAAAATACTTTTTATCACAATCATAAAGATATTAAAATTAACGCTCTTTTTGCATTAATTACTGAGCCGTACTTATCATCTAAAGAATGGAAAAATCTTTTTTGTCACAATGCAACAACGCTATAATTCTACTAACGATTTTAGAACAAGAAAAATTATAAATTCTTTTCATTACTGGAATGAATAATACTTTGCAAAAAAATCTTACCAACAAAAAAGCAAATAAAGAAAGTTGTTGCTGAAAAACTGTAAAAGAAGGGAATAGTTCTAACCATGTTGAAATTGGCATTGTATGTGTTTTTTATTTTACTCTCTCCTTTTGCAACATATGCTCAAAAAACAATGGCAAATGAAACAGATTATCATTCTGTTATAACATCTACTCTTCCCTCAAATATCGTTGCGAACTATCCTTTAACAGAAAATTTTCTTGTAAAAATGGAACAAATTAAAATAGAAGTTGCGAATTTACCCGCAGAACCGGACGCACCTGGTACTGGAAATGATAATAGTATTGAAGGGCTTGTTGCTTCTGTATCTGGTCGACCAAAACTTGCTGGTGTTTTAGAAAAACACAATATTACACCAAGAGATTATGTTATTGGTTTTATGGCACTTCAAGCAACATTAGCTGCAGTATCAGCACTTGAAGACAACGATAATTTTGATGAAAAAATTACTTTATCTCAAAGTAATCTGGAATTTGGTCAAAAACATATTAACCGAATTCGTGCTCTTTTGTGGACTATTGATTAACTTTGTAAACGCCGACAAATATCATCTAATTCTTCTAATGAAGAATAATGTATTTTTAAATCACCACCATCTTTACCGTGTCGAATGGCTACTTTCATTCCGATCATATCAGTCAATAATTTTTCTAAAGATTTTGTTTCCGTATCTTTTTCCATTAAAGTTCGTTTTTTAAGTTTAGGATTTGCCTGTTCATGTGTAAGCACTTCTGCTTGACGAACAGAGAGCCCTTCATGAATAATCTTTTCAGCCAAATCTTGTGGATTGTTGACAGTAATGAGGCAACGTGCATGACCAGCGGAAAGTTGTCCATCAATCAAAAATTTCTGTACTTCTGGTGGAAGTTTTAACAAACGAAGAGTATTTGTAACATAACTTCGGCTTTTTCCAATAACTTGTGCCAAATCTGCCTGAGTATAACCATGTTCGTTAAGCAACATTTCATATCCCATTGCCTCTTCAATAGGATTAAGATCAGCACGTTGAATATTCTCAATAATAGCTAATTCTAAAGCTGTCTTATCATCTACATCGCGAATAATAACGGGTAATTGATTTAAATTGGCTCGTTGTGCAGCACGCCACCGCCGTTCACCAGCGATTAATTCAAACCGACCGGGATGATGAGGTGAAGGCCTTACAAGAACAGGTTGAACAACACCATGTTGACGAATTGACTGAGCTAAATTTTCAAGTTCTAAATCTGTAAAGTGACGTCGTGGATTATTGGGATTACGTGAAATAAGTTCAATAGATACCAACCGCTCAGAAACGATAGAATCCATATTTGACTTCATTGTGAATCTTGCAGAATTTAATAGATGTGCAGGATCATTATTTAAACTGACATCTCCGATTAATGCTGCCAATCCACGACCTAGTCTTTTTTTTGATTGATCATCATTCATAATTTTACTCTTTGAACTAACTTCACAATAAATTACTTTTCTTACACTTTTTAAGCAGCAGTTTTTGCTTGTTTTTCGCGCTGAATAATCTCTGTTGCCAGTCGTAAATAGGCCTGACTACCAGCACATTTAAGATCATAAAGTAATGCCGGTTTACCAAAAGAAGGAGCTTCAGAAACACGTACATTACGTGGAATAACAGTACGGTAAACCTTCTCTCCCATAAAAGAGCGTACATCTTCAACAACTTGATTTGAAAGATTATTACGTCCATCGTACATCGTTAAAACAATACCTTGAATTTCTAAAGATGGATTTAGAGCATACCGTACTTGTTTTACTGTTTCAAGCAATTGGCTTAAACCCTCAAGTGCTAAAAATTCGCATTGCATTGGCACCAAAACAGAATCTGCCGCCCCCATAGCATTTAATGTTAAAAGATTAAGTGAAGGAGGACAATCAATCAAAATATAACTGAATTTTTGAGACACCATCTGATCATCACACAGAGCTTTGCGTAAGCGCTGAATACGATCTTGCGATGAAGCAATTTCCATTTCAACACCTAAAAGATCAAGTGTAGAAGGTACAATATGCAAATTAGGCACAACTGTTTTTAAAGCAGCATCGACCACAGAGATTCCAGAAATTAAAACATCGTAAGAGGATAAAGGACGACTATTACGATCAATTCCAAGTCCTGTACTTGCATTACCTTGTGGATCAATATCCATAATAAGAATATTTTCACCTATAGCTGCCAAAGCTGTTGCAAGGTTAATAGCTGTCGTTGTCTTACCCACCCCACCTTTTTGGTTTGCAATAGCGATAATTCGTGTTTCGCTCATTTTGCTTTACCCTTTACATGATCGAACATGAGAAATTTCTAAGATAACAGAACTTGTATCAATTTTACTTTGATGTTTTAGCAGATCAAAACGCCAATTGGCAGAGGCATTTTTTATTTCTGTCATATAATCCCGACCTTTTTGAAAAAGAGCTATTGTTTTTTGCGTTAACAGAGGAGATAAAAGTTGTAAAAGAACATCGAGCGAAGCCAAACCTCTCGCAGTTATAACCTCTGGTTTGTTTATTTTCTGATATACATCTTCAATTCTACAATGATGAACTGTTGCTGGAAGATCCAAATGAGCAATGACTGTTCGTAAAAAAGCTACTTTTTTTCCATTGCTTTCAACCAAATCAATATGTCCTCCTTTTCTATTTTTAAGAAAAATAGCAATAACAATTGCGGGAAAACCCCCTCCTGATCCAAAATCACACCAATGCAAACACTGATTATGTAAAGGATAAATCTGAGCAGAATCTAAAATATGACGCGTCCATAAAACTGGTACTGTCGCAGTAGATATTAAATTAATACGTTTATTCCATTGAATCACAAGAGATTCGAATCTCATTAAATTTTCTACCGTTTCACGTGAAACAGAAGGAACTAGATTTAAGAGATCCTGATATTTTTGTTCTATCAAGAAAGTCATTAAGCTGATTTTGCCTTTTCACGTCTTTGACGCTGAATAGATGTAATAATTAATGATAATGCTGCTGGTGTCATACCATCAATTTTTTGTGCATCAGCAATTGAGCGTGGTGATGACTGTTGAATTTTTGTTTTTAATTCATTTGAAAGCCCAGAAATTGCTTGAATGTCAAGAGAAGCTGGAATTTCTAAACGTTCATCTCGTTGAAGAACAGCAATATCTTGTGCTTGTCTTTCTAAATAAACTGCATATTGTGCTTCAATTTCTAGAGTTTCAACAGTTTTAGCATCAATCGATTGTAATTGAGGCCAAAAAGATGAAAGACGTTCTATATTCATACCAGGATAAGATAAAAGATCATAAGCTGATCGCCGAACTCCATCATGATTTATATGTAATCCATGAGCAGATGCTTCATTGGGAGTTAAAAACAGTTTTTGACAAATTGACCGTGCTTGATCAAGACATTTTTGTTTATGTTGATATAAGTTCCATCGAGTATCACTAATAATACCCCATTGTTGTGCTAAAGGAGTTAAACGAGCATCAGCATTATCAGCACGTAAAGATAAACGAAATTCTGCCCGTGATGTAAACATTCTATAAGGTTCACAAACCCCACGTGAAACTAAATCATCAACCATAACTCCAATATAAGCCATCGAACGGCTTAAAATAATTTCCTTTAAACCACCTACCTGACGAGCAGCATTAAGCCCCGCCAAAAGTCCTTGTGCTGCAGCTTCTTCATATCCTGTTGTACCATTAATCTGACCTGCTAAAAATAATCCTGGTAAAGATTTTAATTCCAAGGTTCTGGTCAGTTGTTTAGGATCAACAAAATCATATTCAATAGCGTAACCTGGTTGTAAAACCGTTATATTTTCTAATCCTTCAATAGTCTTCAAAAAAGAAATTTGTATATCCTCAGGAAGAGAGGTAGAAATACCATTTGGATAAATAATATCGCTATCTAATCCTTCTGGTTCTAAGAAGATTTGATGTCCATCTCGTTCACCAAATTTAATAATTTTATCCTCAATTGAAGGACAATAACGTGGTCCCAATCCTTCAATAGCTCCTGAATATAAAGCAGAGCGATGTATATTTTCACTAATAATTTGATGTGTTTGTGTATTTGTACGTGTGATTGCACATTCAATCTGAGGTTGCTCTATTTTCTCTGTTAAAAAAGAAAAAGGTACTGGATATTCATCAGCTTGTTGTTTTGGAAGTATATCCCAACGAATTGTTTTTTTACTAAGGCGAGGGGGAGTTCCTGTTTTTAATCGTCCAAGCTTTATATCATATTCTTTCAAGCGCTCAGCAAGTTGCATACTTGATTGTTCACCCATACGACCGGCATGCCACGTTTTATCACCAATATGAATAAGACCACGTAGAAACGTACCTGTTGTTAAAACCACAGCTTTAGAAAAAATATTCCCTTGTTTTTTTAAACAAACACCTGAAACATGATCATTTTCAACAATCAGATCAATAACTTCATCTTCAATGAGCTTTAAATTTTCTTGTTTTTGTAAAAAACCTTGAATTGCTCTTTTATATAATTGTCGATCAGCTTGTGTGCGTGGTCCTCTGACTGCTGGTCCTTTACGCCGGTTAAGAAGTCGAAATTGTATTCCAGCAGCATCTGCAGCTTGCCCCATTAAACCACCCAAAGCATCTATTTCACGGACGAGATGTCCTTTTCCAAGTCCGCCAATAGCAGGGTTACATGACATTGTACCAAGTTCTGATATTTGATACGTAACAAGTGCTGTTTTTGCTCCAACACGTGCTGAAGCTGAAGCAGCTTCACAGCCGGCATGACCTCCTCCAACAACGATAACATCATACAATTGCATTTGTTTTATTCCATATCAAACTATCTTAAAGTTTCACGTGAATCATTTATTTACCAACACAAAATTGTGAAAAAATAACATCAAGTAAATCTTCAACATTAATATCACCCGTGATTCGTCCAAGAGCATCACTTGCACGACGAAGATGTTCTGCACGTAAACTTAAATCAAGAGAAATATGATTTATTGAAGCATCAATTTCTTTAACAGCTTCTTTTAATAATTGGAGTTGTCTTTTTTGTGCTGAAACAACATTACCAATTTCAGCAACACGACGCAGACAAAACGATTCTATTTCCTTTATAAAATGATCAAAATTTAAGCCACTTAATGCTGAAAACTGTATAGACCAAGGTGTTTTATCCCCTTTATAAAGATCAAGTTTATTACCAACACGCCATATTTCAGCTGATGTTTTTGGTAAATGAATTTCTTGAGGATTATTCATATCATCAACCAGAATAACTAAATCAGCATCTATAATATGTTGTTTTGCAGTTTCTATACCTAATTGTTCAATTTTACTTTCTGTTTTTCTAAAACCAGCAGTATCTGTAAAAAAAACTGGCAAACCACCAAGTATTAATCTAATCTCTAAAGCATCACGAGTTGTTCCTGCTTCTTCTGTTACAATAGCAACAGGTCTTCCAGCCAAACGATTAATAATACTTGACTTTCCAGAATTTGGAGCACCTACAATAACAACTCGTAATCCATCAGTTAAGATATTTGCACGTTCTCCTGCAGCAATATGTTCACAAAGAGAACAGCTAAGTTTTTTCATGTTTTCCCAAATTTCATCAGATATAGAATCTGGAATATCGTCTTCATCAGAAAAATCAATTTCAGCTTCTATTAAAGCACGTGCTGTTATAAGCTCATTACGCCAACCACGATAAAGTTTTGTTAAATGTCCACTTGTACCTATAACAGCTAAACGTCTTTGACCTTCTGTTTCTGCCTCTATTAAATCAGCAAGAGCTTCTGCTTGAATTAAATCTATTTTTCCTTCAGTAAATGCTCGACGAGAAAATTCACCTGCCTCAGCAATACGGCACTCAGGAAATGCAGATAATTCATCTAAAAAACGATTAACAACTGCCTTACCCCCATGTAAATGGAATTCTGCGCAATCTTCACCTGTAAAACTATGAGGGCCAGGAAAAAAAACAGTTAGAGCAGAATCTAAAAAGCTACCATCACGTGCAATAAGATTCCCATAATGCATAAATCGCGCTTTAGGTAAACAGCCACAAAGCGTTTTAACAATATTCACAACATGAGGACCAGAAAGTCGAACAACTGCAACCCCTGAAGGTAACAATCCACTTGAAAGCGCAAAGATTGTATCCACAGGACTAATCCTATTTTAAAACTATGATGTTTCTAAGTATTCATTGAATCAAAAAATTCACTATTATTTTTTGTCTGTTTCAATTTATCAATTAAAAATTCAATTGCATCTGTTACATTCATAGGTGCTAAAATACGACGAAGTACAAAAATCTTATGTAAATCTTGACGAGCTACTAAAAGATCCTCTTTACGTGTTCCTGACTTTAGAACATCCATAGCTGGGAAAATACGTTTATCAGCAACTTTACGATCAAGAACGATTTCTGAATTACCTGTTCCTTTAAATTCTTCAAAAATAACTTCATCCATACGACTACCTGTATCAATCAAAGCCGTTGCGATAATAGTTAAAGACCCACCTTCTTCAATATTGCGTGCTGCACCAAAAAAACGTTTAGGACGTTGTAAAGCGTTTGCATCAACACCACCTGTTAAAACCTTACCTGATGAGGGAACAACTGTATTATACGCACGCCCAAGACGTGTAATAGAATCAAGAAGGATAACAACATCACGCCCATATTCAACTAAGCGTTTAGCTTTTTCAATAACCATTTCAGCTACTTGTACGTGACGTATTGCTGGTTCATCAAAGGTAGAAGAAATTACCTCCCCCGTTACAGAACGTTGCATATCCGTTACTTCTTCTGGACGCTCATCAATCAAAAGAACAATAAGATAACATTCAGGGTGATTAGTTGTAATAGAGTGAGCAATATTTTGTAGTAAAACCGTTTTTCCTGTTCGAGGAGGTGCTACAATTAACCCTCGCTGACCTTTTCCTAACGGAGATATTAAATCAACAACTCGTGATGACATATCCTTATTCGTAGAATCCTGCATTTCCATTTGGAAACGTTCATTTGAATAAAGAGGGGTTAAATTATCAAAATGAATTTTATAACGAATTTTTTCAGGATCTTCAAAGTTAATTGTATTAATCTTAAGAAGAGCAAAATAACGCTCTCCCTCCTTTGGCCCACGAATAGGGCCTTCAACTGTGTCTCCTGTTTTTAAAGAAAAAGACTGAATCTGTGCAGGAGAAAGATAAATATCGTCAGGCCCTGGAAGATAATTAGCATCAGCAGATCTCAAAAATCCAAACCCATCTTGTAAAACTTCAACAACACCTTCCCCAATAATTTCTACATCTTGCAAAGCGAGTTTTTTCAAAATAGCAAACATTAATTCTTGTTTACGCATTAATGAAGCATTCTCAACTTCTAATGTTTCAGCAAAAGTAACAAGTTCAACCGGATTTTTACTTTTGAGCTCTTGTAGTTTCATTTCTTGCATGAAATATTCTCTTTAATTAGGATGGGGAATTGTTTCTGAATAAAAAAATCAATGAGTTTATGGGGAATTTGAAGAATAAAACATTCTTATTCAAGAAGTAAATATTATACACTTAACTCTTTTAAACTGCAAGCATTACTCTGTTAGCCTGGATTTGTGTTTAATATAATAATTACAGTAGAAGTAATAATTATGATTAAGTTTAGAAATTAAATAAATACTATAAAAAATAACTTATTTCTTTAAATTAAATAATCTTAATTTTTATTTTTAATTATTATTAAACATATATTTTCTGTTTTATTATTTTAATAATATTTATTTGTATTTATACTATATAGATAATAATTAATAATTATTTTCTATACAGAAAATGAAATGATTTATACTTTATTTCACTGTAATTGAAGTATTCATTATTATGACTATTTTTTTCCAAAAAAAAATCTAAATTTAAAAATATTTTAAAAAGGGATTCTTCTTATTAAAACCTGTGTTTAATGTGGATTATTAGTTATACTTGTTCATCCTCAGTTTTGTTCACAAAGAAGAGAGAAAAAAAGTAAATAATAAAAATACTTTAGAAATATTATCCCCATTCTTTTTAAAAAAGAGAAATTTATTTATCACAGTCATCTAGTTTGTGTATAAAAACAAAATATTTTTTAAAAGTTTTTATTTTATGAATAAGTGTGAAGTTCTATACACATTTATTAACAAGAAGTTAAAATTTCTATG
>NZ_CP019790.1 GCF_002022685.1 Bartonella schoenbuchensis R1
ACGTATAATTGCGCCTTCAAAAAATCTTTCGAAGAAAGACATTTTCAGGAGCGCATAAAATGCGCACTTTCGATTATTGATATCAGTGTATTTTTCTGTTAAAAAATTTATAAACTTTACAAAAAAGAAAGATATTTAAATGGCAAGAAAATCATTAAATAAGCTCATAGAAGAAAAAAAGATTCTTGAAGAAAAAAGAAAAAAAATCATTGAAGATATTAAAGCTGCTAAAAAATATGAAGGGGAAAAAATTGCATTATTAGCAGCAGAAGCTGGATTAACAGAATTAAATATAACAAATGAACAATGGAAAGAAATTTTTGAAGAAGTTAAAAAGCGATTTAAAAAAGAACAATAAAAATCTGAATAATCTTGGAAAATCCATAAAATTACTAAGACGTATTGAAAAAAGGATTAGATATTTGAACGATGAAATAAGACGTAAAGATGCACGTGAAAAAATTATATTAGGAGGGCTTGTTGTAAAAGCTGGTCTTAGAGAAGCAAATAAGTCTTTCATTTTAGGTTGTTTGATTCATGCGTCAAAACTCGATGAAACTTCAAAAGAATACAAAGATTTTGAAAAAATAGGAAAAGATGCTTTTGCAGATATGCGGATAATAAATGATAGACAAATTAGATAGTAAACAAATCATACTTTTAATATGCCCAATTGTTTTTTCTATCATCATACCTTTTCTTGTTGAGATAACAATCAACAAAATTACAGAAAACGGTACAACACCAGATGCTTATTGGTTCATACGTTCAAAACCTCTTGATATCTTAATCCTTATTGCTTTTTCATGTTCTTTATTCGTCTTGTCACAAAAAAGACATATTAGAAAAAATATCACTATTTCTTCATTAATCGTATTCTGTCTTTTTGCTACTTATTACAATGCATCTGAATATATCAGATTGAGTCCTTATGTTGGACAAAATGGTATGACGTGGGAAAATGTTTTGCCTTTCTTTGATAGGATGGTTTTAGTTGGATCTTTCATTGGAATTGTTATTCTTGGTTTCACTATGAAATTATCATTAGCTCCTCCCTCTCCTTTAAAAAATTCAAAAAATATGATTTTTGGAGGAGCTCAGTGGATTGATATGAAACGTCTTGAAAATATTTTTCCAAGTAATGGGGAAATAATTATTGGTGAGCGATACAGAGTTGATGAGGACGTTGTAAAAGATATACCCTTTAATCCAACAGATAAAACAACATGGGGGAAAGGTGGCAGTCAGCCACTTCTAACATATAACCTTGATTTTGACTCAACACATATGCTCTTTTTTGCTGGTTCAGGAGGTTATAAAACAACAAGTAATGTCATCCCTACTTGCCTTAAATACAGTGGGCCATTAGTTGTTTTTGATCCATCAACAGAAATCGCTCCTATCGTTAAAGAAACACGGCAATGCCTTAATAACAGAACCGTGTATGTTCTTGATCCGCATGGAAAATCAACTCAAGCTTTTAATCCTTTAGATTGGTTATTAAATGAAAACATCCCCTTATATGAAAGGGAAGCTGGTTTAGTTGAAATTGCTAGACTTTTATTATCTGAAAATCATAAATCAACATCAACAGATCAGTTCTTTACATCACATGCACACAATTTGTTGACGGGACTGCTGGCTCATATTGTTTTTTCCAATGAATACAAATTAGAAGAAAAAAATCTAAAAACTCTTCGTGTTCTCGTATCTGAGCCTGAGCCATCTGTTATCAAAAAATTACGTAAATTACAATCTTCCTCACCATCACAGTTTATTCGTGAAACCCTTGGTGTTTTTACCAATATGGCAGAACAGACATTTTCCGGTGTTTATGCTACAGCATCAAAAGACACACAATGGCTTTCTCTGTCTAACTATGCTCAGATGATTAGTGGAGATGATTTTAAAACAGAAGACATAACAAAAGGCAATATTGATATTTTTTTAAACATCCCTGCTAAAATTTTAAAATCTTATCCTGGTGTCGGTCGCATTCTTGTTGGTTCCTTTCTTAAGGCAATGGAAGCTGCTAATGGTCATTATGCTAAAAGAGTTTTATTTGTTTTAGATGAAATTGATCTTTTAGGATATATGAACATCTTAGAAGAGGCTCGTGATCGTGGGCGTAAATATGGCATATCACTGATGCTATTTTACCAATCGGTCGGGCAAATTGAAAGACATTTTGGCGATGCTGGTGCTATGGCATGGTTTGAAAGTTGTGCTTTCGTTAGTTATGCAGCAATTAAAGATATTAAAACAGCTAAAAATATTTCTGAGTCATGTGGAAAAATGACTATTGAGGTTAAGGGCAAAAGTAAAACTTTAGGGACAACAGGAGCAAAAGGAACCGAAAGTACAAGCTTTCAACAAAGACCTTTAATTTATCCTCATGAGATAACACAATCCATGCGAAAAGATGAACAGATCATCCTTGTACAAGGACAGCCCCCTATTCGTTGTGGACGGTCTATATACTTTAGACGAAAAGATTTCAAAGCTCTTGCTAACGAAAATAGATTTGCACTTAAATAACAAAACTCCTATTTTCAAAAAAATGAGTGAATTTTACTTGTGTATTATAACTATACAGCATATAGTAAATTATGATTTTACATACTAAAAGTGCGAGGGGGTGAGGATAATGAATAGTATATCTGAGATTGAGCTAAACAAAGCAGAAGAGAGCTTACACGAAGAACAACTTGTTTCAAAAAAGAAACGTAAACGCAATCTATTTATACGCACACTTTTATCTTTTATAAATCTATTTTTGCTTTTCCTTTTCCTTTTCCTCTTCCTTTTGTTTATTCGTACACCAGTTCGTGCCATCCTAAATTTTTTCGTGGGAGGATCAATATTAACGTTATTCTTTTTCAGTGTTGGATACATGCTAGTAGATGAAACATCGTTTTTGCACATAGCAATAATAATCACTGGAATTGTCTTTACAGTTCTCTGTTTATTAGGCACTTGGGCTTATGATGCACTTTTACTGTCTCTTGCGCCTCCTGGTTATGATCTCGTGCTTTTCGAATAATGAGGTCTCACTTCGTTTGTACAGAATTCAAAATGAGAGGCTTTCCGCCTCTCAAACTCACCGGACCGCTCACCAAAATCATGAAGTCGTTTCCGCTTTTAGAGAAGGGACTAACAAGCCTAGGTTCTTAAGGTCAAGGAAGCCCCTATGGGGCGCTTAACAGCGTCCTTGACTCCAGAACCTAACGGTTTGTTCTATCCTTCTCACGCGGCTCCGAAATCATGATATTAAGAGGAGAGCTTATAAGGGCATTTCAAAAAATGCCTTAAAAAAGCATTCTATATGGTGGGGAAGATACTAATGTGTGTTAAGTAAAGAGGATATATTTTAAGCTGTTTTAACTAAACACGTACAGTATTTATACCGGCCATCTCAAGTCTAATAGCTAGATTAGCGCTAATAACAGACTTTCCATTTTAAACCCTAGAAAGCGTTATACAAGATAAACCAAGCTATGGAGTTTGAGAGGCGGAAAGCCTCTCATTTTGAATTATGTACAAACGAAGTGAGATCTCATTTAATCGAAAAGTATGATATCATAACCAGGAGGTGCTAGACGTAGTATGAGCGCATCATAGCCCCAAATAACCGATAAACTGAGAATTGCAAGGACAGCTCCAGTAATTATTATTCCTATTTCTATTGATGATATTCCTTCTACTCCCAGTAAATATGCTCCACCGTAAAGGAGTACCGATGACATTCCCGCTGCCGTTAAAAATTTTAAGAACAAAAGAACTGGTGTACGAATAAATAAAAGGAAGAGGAAAAGGAGATGTAAAAATCTACCTATGAAAAATAAAAATATACGTATAAATAGATTGCGTTTACGTTTCTTTTTTGGAACAGGCAGTTCTTCGTGTAAGCTTTCTTCTGTCTTGTTTAGCTCAATCTCAGATATACTATTCATTATCCTTATCCCCTCGCGTCTTTAAATATATAAAATCGTAATTTAATATATACTGTATCTTTACAAAATGTAATAACAACTTCAAACTTTTCTTTTAGGGGCTTAATTTTTTTAAAACTAACCAAGATTAAACTGCACAATTTATGTGACTTGGTTTTGTTTTTTGCTGTTTAAAAGCAGGCGCCCCCCTCACCTGTTATTTACGCTGCTATAGCAACCGTCTTGACGACATTATCGCCTTCATAAACCTCACAATTTGTTGGAACACTAAACAACTCACTGCGTCTTTTAATCCTCGCATTTCCATGAACTTTTCCACGAATTACTCCGTAACCTGTCACTTTCGCATTTCCATAAACAGAACCGTAAATCTTAAAATGATCACCAACTGTAGCGTTTTCATAAACTTCACCAAAAATTCTTACAGCACCAGAGACTTTTGCATTCCCATAAATTTTTGCCCCTGGTTTAATACGAGCTGAACCAGAGACCTGAGAATACCCAAAAACATGTGCATCATTATGAATCCATGCTTTATTTAAAATACGAGCATTCCCATAAACTTTTGCACGAATATAAACACGAGTATTTCCAGACACATGAGCATTACCATAAACGTGGCCACTAACAACAGCATCATCACATACAATAGCATTGTCGTAAACTAAAGCTTCACCACACACAAATGCATTACCCCCAACCCAACAATCGCCATTATGAGAAAGATTTTCTTCTTTCTCTATAAAACCACCTAAATCACCAGCTTTAACATCACCAAAGTCTCTTAACGCACGAATACGATGAAGAGTACGCTTACCAGCTTTTAGGGTCTCATTTGTAAATTCATATTTTTTAAAGATCGTGTTCATAATGAACTCCTTACGGTTAATAAAAGTTTTGAATTGACCCCTTACAGAAGTCGGGTGCTCAAAACACGGCCGTAAGTCCGTCGTTACACTTTTCCCATAAAAGGGTATTGTATGGTGTAACCACACCCGACAAAGTCGTTATACGTTGTAATACGTATAAAAGATAGTCAGTTTTTTAAAGACAGAGGAGAGATTGTTTCGTAATCTATCCGCTTACGGCTTAAGTGTTTTGATCACTTGAGTATTTATATAGCAAAATTCTCTTTTGTTGTCAATTATTTTATTCTCTTTTTTTGACATTTTTTATAATTTTTTCAGATACATAGCTCACAAAAAAGCCTTATATTTTTCTCAACTTTTTTCTATTTAAGTGCCCTTATAAGCTCCCCCCTTAATATCATGATTTCGGAGCCGCGTGAGAAGGACAAAACAAACCGTTTAGGTGTCTTAAGTCAAGGACGCTGTTAAGCGCCCCATAGGGGTTTCCTTGACCTTAAGAACCTAGGCTTGTTAGTCCATTCTCTAAACGCGGAAACGACTTCATGATTTTGGTGAGCGGTCCGGTGAGTTTGAGAGGTGGAAAACCTCTTATTTTGAATTATGTACAAACGAAGTGAGATCTCATTTAACCGAAAAGTATGATATCATAACCAGGAGGCTCTAGACGTAGTAAGAGCGCATCATAAGTCCAAGACGCCCATAAACAAGCACATGCAAAGATAAATCCACAAAAAAATAATTTATTGTACATATATTATATGTATAGCATATGTGTAACATATGTTAAGAATATATAATACATATTTATTATATAAATTTTACAAATATTAAACATATGTTAAGTGTATGTTATGTATAAGTGTGACATATATAATATGTATGCAAGGATCTTTATATATGCCAACAATTGTATTTTGTTCAACAAAAGGTGGTGTTGGAAAATCAACATCAGCGCTTATTCTTTCTCAGGTGTTAGCTCACCATGGATCTAAGGTAAAAATAATAGATACTGATCCCAATCAGCCTATTGCTGATGAATGGTGGCAAAATGCTGGTCCTCATTATCCAGATAATATAGATGTTCAAGGAGGGGTTAATGAAAATACCATTATAGACGTTATAGATGAAGCAGTGGATACAAATAGTTTTGTTATTGTTGATCTTGAAGGGTCAGCAAATATAACAGCATCATACGCTATTAGTCGTTCTGATATGGTTATTATTCCTATGGCCGGAACAAAACTTGATAGTCGCGAAGCGGCAAAAGTCATTGCTTTTATAGCTCGTGAAGGAAGAGCAAGACGAAGTGATATTCCTTATCGTATCATGTTTTCAAAATGCTCTGTAATACAAACTCGTGAAGAAAAAGAAATCCGTAAAGAACTGATTGAAGCAAAGCTTCCTGTTTTGGATCACGGAATGATGAATAAAGCTGCCTTTTCTTCTATTTTTGGATTCGGTTGCACTCTTTATCAACTCAATAAAGAAGATGTATCAAACGCTGAATCTGCCATAAAGAATGCTGAACAAGTTGCTACTGATATTGTGAAAGCATTAAAACTCGAAGGAATAATAAAATGATAAAAGAACGCAAATCAACATTTTCAGCCTTAAAGGATCTACATGATTTAAAACCTATTACAAAGGCTCCTAAGCGTGAAAAACAAGATATTGATAAAATTGCACAACAAAGTGGTTTTACAACGCGTCATGCATCCTATGAAAATCTAAGAGAACCTATTTTAACTAAATCCGGTTCTATTGATGGTCGTTCTAGACGCCGCAGTATGAAAACTAACCGCATAACTCTTTCAATCAGACCTGATGTTGACGAAGAATTCCGCGCACTCGCTGAAAAATTAACGCCACCTGGACAAGATCTTTTAACTCTTGGTGATGTTTTGCAGTTTTTAATCTATTATTATAACAATGCTGAAAAAGATTAACTAAGGAGCAAAAATAACGTCAACATGGCCTTTCAGTGTGCTCACTTTTTCAGAGCTAACAACAATTTTGATATCATTGCCCAATTCAGCTAAACACTCAAGCATCTTCATCTTATTAATTCCTCGAAATTCTCCATTTAGGATATTGGATAACTTAGGTTGAGAGAGAGTCAAAATTTGACAAGCTTGTTTTTGAGTTAGACCTTTTTCTTTAAGGATTTGACTAATTTTTCTAGCAAGTTTTGCTTTAATAAGCATCTCTTCAGAATCTGGAAAATCAAGATCTGCATAAATATTACAACTTCCGTGAAAAATGTCTGTCATTTTTATTCTTATTCCAGTTGTTCTGTTAATTTAAAACATTCTTTGATGAGGCCTATATTTAATTAAATGTTACAATGCTATGAGTTGATTAAAAAAACAATGGAGTATGTAAAGAGTATTTTTATATTGCACAGTGTAAACAAGCGCGATAAGTTTCTTGTTTACTGTATGTAATAATCTTTAATATATTTGTAGATTCAAAACCTTTCAAGTTTTGACATTTTTTCAAACACATAATTAACGAAAAACCTTATATTTTTATCAACTTTTTCTACTTAAGTGCCTTTATAAGCTCCCCCCTTATATCATGATTTTAGAACCGCATGAGAAGGACAAAACAAATCATTTAGGTTTTTCAAATCAAGGACGCTGTTAAACGCTCCATAGGGGTTGCCTTGACCTTAAGAACCTAGGTTTGTTAGTCTCTTCGTTAAACGCGGAAAAAATTTCATGATCTTGGTGAGTAGTCGGGAAACTTCGAGAGGTGGAAAACCTTTTATTGATAGAAAGTCTTTTTTAAAAGACAATTTTAAAATTAATTTCTAATTAGAATGAAAACTTCTTAAATTCACGACATGTAGTACTCTTATAATTATTTGATAAATAAACAATATTTATTACGTATCTTGTACGTAAATAATAAATATTCACTATTTATTTTGTGCGTAATAATTGAGAATAGGGTATATATTCCAGTTAACAGTGATTTTCTATTACCATTTTGAGATAGACCATCTGCTTACAATTTCTTTTGAAGAAGTAATTGAATTTTACATTACTTTCATATATAATTAATAACTATATTTATAAATGAGGATTTTTTTATGCCTTCATTAATTGTTACAGCAAAAGGACAAATTACGTTGAAGCGGGATTTACTACAGCACCTTGGTGTTAAACCTGGTGAGAGGATTGATTTTGATAAATTACCAGGTGGTGAACTTCGTATAAAAGCGTCACAGCCTACAAACACAATTGAGAGCTTTATTGGACGATTTGCTGGAAAATTAAAAAAACCACTAACCATTGAAGAAATGAATGAAATTGTTGCTTCTAGTTGGGCGAATGAGAAATGAAGATTTCTGTAGATACAAATGTTTTAGCTCGCGCTGTTTTACAAGACGATAAAAAGCAGGGTGAGGTAGCAAGCAAGATCTTAAGAAAGGCTTCACTCATAGCTATTTCTTTATCTTGTCTTTGTGAACTTGTTTGGATACTTCGTCGAGGTGCAAAATTATCAAAAGAAGATGTAGCTGGAATGTTACGTGATTTACTAGCAACTAGTAATATAGTAATGAATCGACCAGCTGTCGAAGCAGGGCTTGCTATCCTTGAGGCTGGTGGAGATTTCGCTGATGGTATTATATCCTATGAGGGAAATTGGCTAGGTGGTGAAACCTTTGTTTCATTTGATAAATTAGCGATTGAACTATTAACGAAAAACGGACAATCTACAAAACTTCTTTCTTAATGAATAAGTTAAGACCGTAATGCTGCAATTGGCATAGAAATGATTGGCTTAATTTTCGTAGGTTTAATATTTCTGCGTTTAATAAATAAGTGTAAGGTATTCACACTAACTCCTAATTGTTTAGCAATACGGCTTCGCGATAAACCAACATTAATAAATGCTTGAATTTCATCAATATGGCTATCAAGTTTTAATTGCGTAGAAATACTCCCTTTTGGCCGGCCAAGTTTAATACCCCGTTGACGAGCAACACTTAATGCTTCTTTTGTACGCGTTTGAATTAAATGTCTTTCAATTTGCGCTACTATACCTAATACGGTTGCGATAATGTCGCTTTGTAAGCTCCCATCCATGACAAGATTTTGTTTTGTCACGTGAACAATTAAACCACGTTCACTAGCGGCTTTGAGAATTTCTAAGACAGCAAGAGAAGAACCAGCTATACGAGAAAATTCAGGCGTCAACAACACATCTCCTCGTTCTGCTTTTTCAATTAAAAAACCAAGTTTACGTTTTCGCCAATCCTTCCCTCTACTTGCAATTTCCTCTTCAATATAGAGTGGAGCAAAACCATTTCTGTTAGCATATTCTAACAAACCAAATTTTTGATTTTCTGTATCTTGCCCATCACGGGAAACTCGTAAATAAGCATAAAATTTCGGCATGTTCAGTAAAAAGGTTATTTTAGATTAAAACTGATATATTTTTATTAAAAAAAAATGTCAAATAAATATATGATTTCATATCAGAAAAAATGATCGTTTATTCTGACATTTTCTCTAACTTTTTTTGTTGGCCAACTTTTTTTAGAGCAGATGTTGTTTTTCCACTACCACCTTTTGAATTGGCAAATGAGATAACAGGCATTCAATTCCTCATTAAATAGGATATTATATTATAAGATATAGTATTCTAGGATAGGATAAGATACTATATTATACTATATTCTAAGATATAGCGTTTAAAAGAGTTTTCTAATTCTGCTAACTTGTGTTGGGAAAAATAGGCTGGCCACTTATCCTTTAATAAAATAAATACAATGGTAATTAGAGAGACATGCCTTTATTTTGAGACAGATGAATCTCGAGAGCTTTTGCTTGCATTTGTTCGTACAATCTGCGCATGACTTTCATATTGTCTCTTCGTGCATCAATGATTGATTTTTCAACTGATGTTAAGCGAGATTTATCTAAATTACCCAACCTTGTGTAATGTGATGCCATTGCCTGACGTGCCTCGTCATAAGGTAATCCATTTTTTCGCTGTTTAGGCAAGCCATATGTTTTGTTTACTGCTTTATACAACACAGGATCAGCGACAATTGTTAAATGTTCTCTAACAACATTGATTTCAGTCAAAGCCGTTTTAAGACTACTTTTCATTGCATTGCTATTAGCATACCGAGACAAATCATCTTCTACAATGCTATATTCTGTATTGAGAAGTAATGAGAAATTACCACTCTTACCGATATTACGGACATAATCACAAAGTTCTCTCTGCACAGCATATAAATTTTTAGCAGTTAATGCTTCGTTGTGTTTTTTTATATATCCACTTTGCTGTCCTAGTAGTCGTTCTAAAATTTCAATTTTGTTAGAAATGATGACCTCCTATAGTAACACCTTTGTCCAACCAATCAGGTCCATATTCTTCATCAGCATTTTTAGTAGGAAACCCCATATCACGGATAAATTGCGCTCCACGCCTTTTTTTAATGCCCAAAAGCCCATAGGCTGGCAGTTCTACCATAGCCAACCATTCCCATGATGTCTGACCATCATTAGCTTTATCCGCTGCTCTTGATTCAGCCAGATAAATAAGTTCGTGATCAGCGCCTTGCGCACGTAATTCCTCACGTTGTTCATCAGTCATATAACTTTTAGGTAGTTTCTTCTTCATCCAAATCTCCTCATTAGTATGTGGAAAATATATGTTGTATATTAATTTAAGTCATGAATCTAAGCAATTGAAACAATGGTTTTCTCTAATATTTTATCTAACTTTTTTGTTATCCAACATGTTTTTTAAAGAGCAGATATCATTTTTTTCATTATAATTAATAAACTATTGAATGATTATTTAAATAAATCTGAATGGGTTCCTGTTCTGTCAAAATGAACATGTTCATCATTAACAATATAAATTAGTAACCAATCTGGTTCTATATGAAGATCGCGACGTGGTTTCCAATTACCTTGTAATGCATGATCATTTAATGAGGGAGGTAATTGCTGCTTATTGATTAAAAGATGCATAATCGTTGTAAGTTTTTGCATATCCTTTCCGCGTTTTTTAGCGCGTTTCATATCCTTTTTAAACTTTCCAGAGTAACTTACTGAACGCACAATTAAATATCCAGTTGCTTAAATAGATCCGTTGCATCTTTCGCGTAAAAAACATCCTCCCCCTTATCAGTTTTCTCAAAAGTTTTAAGTGTTTCTGCATTAGGTATATGCATATCGAACGGCAATCCCCGTTCATTGACAACTTTAGTTAAAGCAATTCGTACATAATCAGAAATAGTAAGCCCCATATTTGCTAATATTGCACTGGCTTCTTTTTTTAAACTTTTGTCTATTCGGGCGCGTATAACATCTTTCGAACTTGTTGCTACATCCATAGAATAAGCTCCTTTCTATTCTACTTCATAATATAGCACAATTGAGCTACATAACAAACTTTCTTAAAACTTCACTTTCATTAGAAATGATGACCTCCTATAGTAACACCTTTGTCCAACCAATCTGGTCCGTATTCTGCATCAGCATTTTTGGTAGAAAATCCCATATCACAGATAAATTGAGATCCACATTGATGCTTAAAAAGCCGCATCATATCAATGACGCGGCTTTTACTTTGTTTAAAACCTACTGTTTCACTGTTACAAAAACTATTCTTCCATCCATACGAGGTTGTACATAATTATTACCAATTCTGTCATTACCTACATACTCAGCAGAGCCACTAACCTTAGCATTTTCGTATACGTGAGCATCCCCATGAACCCTAACACGATCCATAACTACCGCATTGTCATAAACACGTGCCCTTTCATAAATTTCAACACCTCCTTGCACTATAGAATTTCCATAAACAGATGCATCATCATAAACATGTACACCTCCTCTTAATTTAGCATTATCGAAGATTTGAGCTTTTCCACTAACAATAGCATTATCACACACATAAGCGTCATTATAAACCATAGCATTATCTTCAACCCAACAATCACCATAGTGAGAAAGATTATCTTCTTTCTCTATGAAACCACCAAGATCACCAGCTTTAACATCACCAAAGTCTTTTAATGCACGAATACGATGAAAAGTACATTCACCAAGTTTTTGGGTTTCACTTGTAAATTCATATTTTTTCATTGGAATTTTCCTTATCACAATAGAGTTTTCAATTGACACTCTAATGAGCGCCGGGTGCTGAAAACACGGTGATAAGTCCGTCGTTACACTTTCCTCATAAAGAGTATTATATGGTGTACCACACCCGACAAAGTTGTTATACGTTGAAATACGTATAAAAGAAAGTCAGTTTTTAAAGACAGAGGAGAGATTGTTTCGTAACCTGTCCGCTTATCATTAAGTGTTTTCAGCACTTGAATATTTATATAACAAAATTCCTTTTTATTGTCAATTATTTTATTCTCTTTTTTTGACATTTTTTATAATTTTTTCAAATACATAGCTCATAAAAAAGCCTTATATTTTTATCAATTTTTTCTACTTAAGTGCCCTTATAAGCTCCCCCTTTAATATCATGATTTCGGAGCCGCGTGAGAAGGACAAAACAAACCGTTTAGGTGTCTTAAGTCAAGGACGCTGTTAAGCGCCCCATAGGGGTTTCCTTGACCTTAAGAACCTAGGCTTGTTAGTCCATTCTCTAAACGCGGAAACGACTTCATGATTTTGGTGAGCGGTCCGGTGAGTTTGAGAGGTGGAAAACCTCTCATTCAAAACTATTTTATTGCCAATTTTTTGAAAATACTTTACTAATTCACAAGCGTATTGATCGTATACGCAACGATCAAGAGGGATCTAAAAACCCTACAATTCGAGCACAAAAATTAACCCATTATATGGGGTTCCCGAGATTCCGGGAGTTTTTGTGATGTCCAGGTGCTATAGCACTAAAAGCAAAAAAACTGACCTAAACTCAGTGTTTTTAGACTCCCGGAATACCAATGCGAAGGCGCTCGCTACCGGCGGGGGTTGCCCTAGAAGTGTAAAAAAATCCTTATAATGATATTTTTGTAGGCAAGAAAATCCGATATAGAAGAAAAATGTTGGGAATGTCTCAAAAAACATTAGCTCACCATTTAGGTATAAGCTTCCAACAAATCCAAAAGTACGAAAAAGGATTAAATCGTGTAGGAGCTGGGCGTTTGAAAGATATCGCCGATATATTCCGTGTTCCTATTTCCTTTTTTTACCCTGATACCACAACAAAAGAAGGCGCTGTGCATCATCATGATGAAATGATATCGAGCAAGGAAGTAAAAAGTTTTAGAGTTCTCACACCTATAAAACAGAAGGTAATTTTAGAACTAATTTCTAACTATAACTAAAAACTTTATTCAAAATAAGTAATATCTGTAAAAATAATTTATTATATATATAACGTATGTTCAGCGTATATAATGTAAAACTAAAATCTCCATCTTAAGAAAAGTCAATAAATCACTAAAGAGATATGTCCTTATTTTGAGACAGATGAATCCCGAGAGCTTTTGCTTGCATTTGTTCGTACAATCTGCACATGACTTTCATATTGTCTCTCCGTGCATCAATGATTGATTTTTCAACTGATGTTAAACGGGATTTGTTTAAATTACCTAACCGCGTATAATGTGATGCCATTGCCTGACGTGCTTCATCATAAGGCAATCCATTTTTTCGGTTTTTTGACAAACTATGCGCTTTGTTGATTAACTGATACTGAGTAGGATCAGCAACAATTACCGTATGTTCTTTAACAACGTTTATCTCAGTCAAAGCAGTTTTAAGGCTACTTTTCATTTCTGGACTATTAGCATACCGAGACAAATCATTGTCCACAATACTGTATTCCGTATTGAGAAGTAATGACAAATCCCTACTTTGGCCAACATTGCGAATATAATTACAAAGATCCTTTCGTACATCATGCAATTTTTTAACCGCTAATGTATCCTCTACATTTTTTACATGGTTATTTTCTCGCAATAAAAACTTTTTTAAAATTTCAATTTCGTTAGAAATGGTGACCTCCTATAACAACACCTTTATCCAACCAATCTGGTCCATATTCTTCATCAGCATTTTTGGTAGAAAACCCCATATCACGAATAAATTGGGGTCCATTCCATTTTCTAAGACATAAAAGCGAATGAGCTGGTAATTCTGTCATGGCTAACCATTCCCACGCTGTCTGTCCATCATTAGCGCGATCTGCAGCCTCTGATTCAACAGTATAAATAGCATCTTGAGATAACCCTCCCACTCTCAATTCTTCACGTTCTGCATCAGTCATATAGCTTTTAGGTAATTTCTTTTTCATTAAAATCTCCTCATCTTTATGTAGGAAAATATACATTGTATATTAGTCTAAGTCATGAATCTAAGCAATTAAAACTACAATTTTCTCTGATAATTTCTTTAACTTTTTTGTTATCCAACATGTTTTTTGTTATTTTTCCGCGACAGTTTGTTGATCTGAATTGAGTAGCCCATAGATAGAACGCTCAAGATATAATTCCCCCCGTTTTTGTTTATCAATCATGCCACGCAAGTATCCTCCTGGTGAATAAATGATTTGACGAGCGTATTTTTCGAGAATAATCCCAACAGCAAGAGCAGCTTTTTTGAAGCCCATGGTTATTTTAGCGTGTTTAAGGGCATCAGGAGAAATACCAGTCATTTTAGCTAAGAAATCCGTTGAGTTGACTAAATCGTCGACTGAATTGAGTTTGTTATCAAGGAATTCAGAAACGTTAGGCATAGCACTAATTAAAGTCTCAGGCTTAATTTGAGGCAATGCACCACCATTTAAAAGAAGTGTTTGTTCGGCTTCGCGTGTGTCCCTTTCACTGTTTTTAGAGCGACTGAAAGTCGCGTTAATTTTAGAGTATTCGGATTTATCCGAATTCATTATTGTTATTTTGTTTTTTGAAGAGTGATTTGTTTTCTGTGTATCTGTATTACTTTTACAAATATGATAGGGGTTTGTATTATGTATGTGCATGTCGTCGGCGACATACGTGTATGTCGTTTTTGACATTTTAACATCAAAAAAACGTTGCAAAATCCACTCGAAAAATCGAATAGCTTTCTTCAGTTTTTCAAAAGAAACTTGTGATGGCCGTCCTATAATATGTATAACTTTTTGTACTCTGGAAAACAGCATATGCGTAAACGGTGTGATTTCAGATGCACAAGAAAACTTAATCTGTCTTACTAATCCTCTAAAACAACGTAAAGCTTCTCTTCGCTTTTCTAAATCTTCCAATATATCATCGGCTTTTTGTTTAAGCTCACAATAGCGAACAATTAAAATACGCAGATCAATACCGCAAGCCGTTGTGATATTATTATAACTATTATGTGCAGAATACCGTTTAAAATTTCCAGAGTCCCGCATGACAATAAGACCCTTATCATAAAGACTTGAAAGCAAACGACTAACACGGGCGTCACTACGACTGATTTCCACTCCCAAACGTTGATTGCTTTTGAAAACAATAGGAATGCCCCCTTCTTCAAAAGAAGAAACTGAAGCTGTATCTAATAAAGCTAAAAGAAGATTACATTCAGTATCTTTTATAAAACCAGTCATTCGCAATTTCTTAGCTAATCTAATCAATTGGCCACGGCTTACACAACCAACCTCTGCATTTTCCGCCAATCTTCTGTATTCTATATGATGAGCATCTATACGTCTTCCCGATGTTTTATTAACCATAATCAGTTTAACCTCTCTGTTAGAGGCAAAAAAATGATAAAAACATCCTATCTCCGCAAAAAAACTCTTGCAGAACTCTTCGTAATGCATTAAATTGGGAATTGTTAGTTTCCTCAATTTTATGCATTACATTATGAATGTTTTTAGAAAACCCTTCTGTTTCCGCAGTTGGGTTTTTTATTTTTTTGCCATTAGTCTCCTAATATTAAAAAAGAATCATTGATTTGCACATTTCGCGCAGTTTAGACTATACGTAAAACAAAAACATTTTCAATATACTAATAAACTCCAAGGCCCTGCTCTTTTGTTTACTGTACTCAAGGTCCCCTTCCTCCTATTCATTGTATTAGATTAGCAAGCCAAAGGCTTCCGATTTTCTTTCTTCTATTAAACGATCTTTATTTTTATAGAATTCTATTGAACAAGAACAAAAAATATATTACATTTGAATTATATTGTAACACATTAAATGGTAAAAAATGGCTGAAACAACATTTACCTTTCGCGTTGATGATGTATTAAAAAAGGACTTTTCCAAAGTAGCAAAAGCATGTGATAGATCTGGTGCACAACTTTTACGGGATTATATGCGTGATATAGTAAAAGAACAAAAAGAAAAAGAAGAAAAAAGTGCATACAATTTATGGTTTCGAGAACAAGTACAATTTGGAATAAATTCTGCTAATGCAGGCCATATAATATCTTCTGAAGAAATCGAAGCAGAAGCAGAAGAATGGCGCTTGAAAACACAAAGTAAACTAGATAAACCAACTTTATGAAGCTAATTTGGACACAGATAGCACATGTTGATCGCAAAAAAATACGTGAATATATAGCACAAGATAATCCTTCTGCTGCCTTAAAATTTGATAAACTTTTATCTGAAAAGATAAAAAAACTTGTCAAATTTCCTACTCTTGGTCGTTCAGGACGAATTATAAATACGCGTGAACTTATCGTGCATCCAAATTATATCATGATTTACGATATTTCAAATGGCGTTGTACGTATTTTGCGTGTGCTTCATGCAAAACAAAAATTTCCATAATCAACTGCTTGCAAAGCCTTTTGTATCTGCTCTTGTATTAAAAACTACTTCTTTAGTATCGTAATTTATATAATTAAATTTTCTTTTTTGATAAGAAATAAATCATGGTCTTTACTAACATTTTCTCTAACTTTTTTTGTTGGCCAACTTTTTTTAGAGCAGATGTTGTTTTTCCACTACCACCTTTTGAATTGGCAAATGAGATAACAGGCATTCAATTCCTCATTAAATAGGATATTATATTATAAGATATAGTATTCTAGGATAGGATAAGATACTATATTATACTATATTCTAAGATATAGCGTTTAAAAGAGTTTTCTAATTCTGCTAACTTGTGTTGGGAAAAATAGGCTGGCCACTTATCCTTTAATAAAATAAATACAATGGTAATTAGAGAGACATGCCTTTATTTTGAGACAGATGAATCTCGAGAGCTTTTGCTTGCATTTGTTCGTACAATCTGCGCATGACTTTCATATTGTCTCTTCGTGCATCAATGATTGATTTTTCAACTGATGTTAAGCGAGATTTATCTAAATTACCCAACCTTGTGTAATGTGATGCCATTGCCTGACGTGCCTCGTCATAAGGTAATCCGTTTTTTCGGTGTTTTGACAGACTATGTGCTTTGTTGATCAATTGATATTGTATAGGATCAGCGACAATTGTTAAATGTTCTCTAACAACATTGATTTCAGTCAAAGCCGTTTCAAGACTCTTTTCATTGCATTGCTATTGGCATACCCAAACAAATCATTTTTCACAATACTCTCTTCCATATTGAGAAGTAGTGAAAAATCACCACTCTTACCGATATTGCGAATATAATTACAAAGACCTTTCCGCACATCACTCAAATTTTTAGCTACTAATGTATCTTAAGATCCTTAACATAACCATCTTCTCGCAACAAAAATTTTCTTAAAATTTCACTTTCGTTAGAAATGATGACCTCCTATAGTAACACCTTTGTCCAACCAATCTGGTCCGTATTCTGCGTCAGCATTTTTGGTAGAAAACCCCATATCACGGATAAATTGGGGTCCATTCCATTTTCTAAGACATAAAAGCGAATGAGCTGGCAGCTCAGCCATAGCTAACCATTCCCATGTTGTTTGGATATCATTAGCTTTTCGAGATGCCTCTGATTCAGCAATATAAATACCATTTTGCGACAATCCTCCTGCTCTTAATTCTTCACGTTGCTCATCAGTCATATAACTTTTAGGTAATTTTTTCTTCATTAAAATTTCCTCATCGTTATGTAGGGAAATATATACTGTATATTAATTTAAGTTATAAATCTAAGCAATTGAAACAATGGTTTTCTCTAATATTTTATCTAACTTTTTTGTTATCCAACATGTTTTTTAAAGAGCAGATATCATTTTTTTCATTATAATTAATAAACTATTGAATGATTATTTAAATAAATCTGAATGGGTTCCTGTTCTGTCAAAATGAACATGTTCATCATTAACAATATAAATTAGTAACCAATCTGGTTCTATATGAAGATCGCGACGTGGTTTCCAATTACCTTGTAATGCATGATCATTTAATGAGGGAGGTAATTGCTGCTTATTGATTAAAAGATGCATAATCGTTGTAAGTTTTTGCATATCCTTTCCGCGTTTTTTAGCGCGTTTCATATCCTTTTTAAACTTTCCAGAGTAACTTACTGAACGCACAATTAAATATCCAGTTGCTTAAATAGATCCGTTGCATCTTTCGCGTAAAAAACATCCTCCCCCTTATCAGTTTTCTCAAAAGTTTTAAGTGTTTCTGCATTAGGTATATGCATATCGAACGGCAATCCCCGTTCATTGACAACTTTAGTTAAAGCAATTCGTACATAATCAGAAATAGTAAGCCCCATATTTGCTAATATTGCACTGGCTTCTTTTTTTAAACTTTTGTCTATTCGGGCGCGTATAACATCTTTCGAACTTGTTGCTACATCCATAGAATAAGCTCCTTTCTATTCTACTTCATAATATAGCACAATTGAGCTACATAACAAACTTTCTTAAAACTTCACTTTCATTAGAAATGATGACCTCCTATAGTAACACCTTTGTCCAACCAATCTGGTCCGTATTCTGCATCAGCATTTTTGGTAGAAAATCCCATATCACAGATAAATTGAGATCCACATTGATGCTTAAAAAGCCGCATCATATCAATGACGCGGCTTTTACTTTGTTTAAAACCTACTGTTTCACTGTTACAAAAACTATTCTTCCATCCATACGAGGTTGTACATAATTATTACCAATTCTGTCATTACCTACATACTCAGCAGAGCCACTAACCTTAGCATTTTCGTATACGTGAGCATCCCCATGAACCCTAACACGATCCATAACTACCGCATTGTCATAAACACGTGCCCTTTCATAAATTTCAACACCTCCTTGCACTATAGAATTTCCATAAACAGATGCATCATCATAAACATGTACACCTCCTCTTAATTTAGCATTATCGAAGATTTGAGCTTTTCCACTAACAATAGCATTATCACACACATAAGCGTCATTATAAACCATAGCATTATCTTCAACCCAACAATCACCATAGTGAGAAAGATTATCTTCTTTCTCTATGAAACCACCAAGATCACCAGCTTTAACATCACCAAAGTCTTTTAATGCACGAATACGATGAAAAGTACATTCACCAAGTTTTTGGGTTTCACTTGTAAATTCATATTTTTTCATTGGAATTTTCCTTATCACAATAGAGTTTTCAATTGACACTCTAATGAGCGCCGGGTGCTGAAAACACGGTGATAAGTCCGTCGTTACACTTTCCTCATAAAGAGTATTATATGGTGTACCACACCCGACAAAGTTGTTATACGTTGAAATACGTATAAAAGAAAGTCAGTTTTTAAAGACAGAGGAGAGATTGTTTCGTAACCTGTCCGCTTATCATTAAGTGTTTTCAGCACTTGAATATTTATATAACAAAATTCCTTTTTATTGTCAATTATTTTATTCTCTTTTTTTGACATTTTTTATAATTTTTTCAAATACATAGCTCATAAAAAAGCCTTATATTTTTATCAATTTTTTCTACTTAAGTGCCCTTATAAGCTCCCCCTTTAATATCATGATTTCGGAGCCGCGTGAGAAGGACAAAACAAACCGTTTAGGTGTCTTAAGTCAAGGACGCTGTTAAGCGCCCCATAGGGGTTTCCTTGACCTTAAGAACCTAGGCTTGTTAGTCCATTCTCTAAACGCGGAAACGACTTCATGATTTTGGTGAGCGGTCCGGTGAGTTTGAGAGGTGGAAAACCTCTCATTCAAAACTATTTTATTGCCAATTTTTTGAAAATACTTTACTAATTCACAAGCGTATTGATCGTATACGCAACGATCAAGAGGGATCTAAAAACCCTACAATTCGAGCACAAAAATTAACCCATTATATGGGGTTCCCGAGATTCCGGGAGTTTTTGTGATGTCCAGGTGCTATAGCACTAAAAGCAAAAAAACTGACCTAAACTCAGTGTTTTTAGACTCCCGGAATACCAATGCGAAGGCGCTCGCTACCGGCGGGGGTTGCCCTAGAAGTGTAAAAAAATCCTTATAATGATATTTTTGTAGGCAAGAAAATCCGATATAGAAGAAAAATGTTGGGAATGTCTCAAAAAACATTAGCTCACCATTTAGGTATAAGCTTCCAACAAATCCAAAAGTACGAAAAAGGATTAAATCGTGTAGGAGCTGGGCGTTTGAAAGATATCGCCGATATATTCCGTGTTCCTATTTCCTTTTTTTACCCTGATACCACAACAAAAGAAGGCGCTGTGCATCATCATGATGAAATGATATCGAGCAAGGAAGTAAAAAGTTTTAGAGTTCTCACACCTATAAAACAGAAGGTAATTTTAGAACTAATTTCTAACTATAACTAAAAACTTTATTCAAAATAAGTAATATCTGTAAAAATAATTTATTATATATATAACGTATGTTCAGCGTATATAATGTAAAACTAAAATCTCCATCTTAAGAAAAGTCAATAAATCACTAAAGAGATATGTCCTTATTTTGAGACAGATGAATCCCGAGAGCTTTTGCTTGCATTTGTTCGTACAATCTGCACATGACTTTCATATTGTCTCTCCGTGCATCAATGATTGATTTTTCAACTGATGTTAAACGGGATTTGTTTAAATTACCTAACCGCGTATAATGTGATGCCATTGCCTGACGTGCTTCATCATAAGGCAATCCATTTTTTCGGTTTTTTGACAAACTATGCGCTTTGTTGATTAACTGATACTGAGTAGGATCAGCAACAATTACCGTATGTTCTTTAACAACGTTTATCTCAGTCAAAGCAGTTTTAAGGCTACTTTTCATTTCTGGACTATTAGCATACCGAGACAAATCATTGTCCACAATACTGTATTCCGTATTGAGAAGTAATGACAAATCCTTACTTTGCCCAACATTACGAATATGATTACAAAGATCCTTTCGCACATCATGCAAATTTTTAGCTACTAACGCATCTTCAAGATCCTTGACATAACCATCTTCTCGTAACAAAAACTTTCTTAAAATTTCAATTTTATTAGAAATGATGACCTCCTATGACAACACCTTTATCCAACCAATCAGGTCCATATTCTTCATCAGCATTTTTGGTAGAAAACCCCATATCACGGATAAATTGGGGTCCATTCCATTTTCTAAGACATAAAAGCGAATGAGCTGGTAATTCTGTCATAGCTAACCATTCCCACGCTGTCTGTCCATCATTAGCGCGGTCTGCAGCATCTGATTCAGCAATGTAGATACTATTTTGCGACAATCCTCCCGTACGCAGTTTTTCACGTTGTTCATCAGTCATATAGCTTTTAGGTAACTTTTTCTTCATCCAAATCTCCTCATCGTTATGTAGGGAAATATACATTGTATATTAGTCTAAGTCATGAATCTAAGCAATTGAAACAATGGTTTTCTCTAATTTTTATTGGCTGACTTTTAAAGAGCAAATGTGGCTACTTATCATCCAGTAAAATAAATACAATGATAATTAAAGAGACAAATCAACACCAAGCGCTTTTGCTTACATTTGCTCGTACAGCTTATGCATAATTTTCATATTGTCTCTCCGTGCATCAATAATTGATTTTTCAACGGCTGTTAAACGAGCTTTGTCCAAATTACCCAATCTTGTATAATATGACGCCATTGCCTGATGTGCTCCGTCATGAAAACTGTATTGCTCTGCTTGAAATTATGGACGTAGTAAAAAAATTGTAAGTTTTAGCTTCAATGTGGTTTTCAAATAATATGGAGAGTTGGAACTTTACTAACATCTGTCTCATGCTCAGCATGCCAAGCATTATAAGCTGCTTGCATACGCAACCAGACAGCAGCACCATCTCCAAATAATTTACCTAGACGAGCTGAAACGGAAGGAGAAACTGGTTTTTTTGTTTTCAAAATATCATAAAGATGCTGGCGCGATATCCCAAGCATTTGTGCAATTTCTAATTTTGTTTTGCCAGTTGCCGGAATAATTTCTGCCAATAAATCGCCTGGATGAGAAAGACAGCGATTTCTTTTGCATTGTACAGGAATATCATTCATAATTTCACTCCTAGTGATATTGTTCAAACTTAACACGATAAGCATTGCATGAGTCAAATTCAAATGTGATGCACCATGGTCTTGAAAACGCCCTTCAATAACCGTTAAAAGGGCATTTTTAGCATGTTCTAAAGCTTCTCTTTCATTGTTTCCATAAGTGATAAACTCTTGAAAATCTTTAGCAATAACAATAAGAGTATCATTATCATCTTGAATGAATTTGATAGCATATTTCATTTGGGACAAGATTGTACGTTAAGCTGCAAATTAAGAGCTGTTAATACTGCAACTAAGGTTGAAAGTTTAGGGTCACCATTTTCACTTAAAGAACGATACAAACCACTTCGTGCGAGATCTGCTTCTTTTGCTAAAGCACTCATATTTTGAGCTCGAGCAACAATACCAAGAGCGTCAGCAATATGAGCTGCGTCACCTGTTTTAAAAGCTTCATTTAAGAATATTTGCTGTTCTTCAGAAGTTTTCAGATATTCTTCAGGTTTAAATGGTGTTACCTTCATCAGTACACTCCTTTTTTAGTTTCAACGCTTTTTCAATATCTTTTTGCTGTGTTGATTTATCTCCACCACATAACAAAAGGATAAATTCAGAACCGCTTTTGAAGAAATAAACCCGGTAACCGGCTCCATAGTGAATACGTAATTCACCGATACCATTAAAAAATTTTACATCACCTAATAAATCTCGGTTTAAACGTGTGATACGTTCAAGAATAATAGCTTTAACACTTTTGTCTTTGAGCTTTTTAAGCCAAGTATCGAATTCTTTAGTTTTATGAATGTGTATCATGTGTATACTATAGTGCACACATAACATTTTGTCAAATGAAATCCTTTATTTTAAATGTGTGATTTTACACTTTGGAGTTACCATATTTAGGTTAATTGAGATAAAAGTATACCAGATTATGATTTTTTTAAATTGACATCAGATTTAAAATTAATAAAATGTGTATATATTTACACATTATGAGTATATAAAATGGAACAAGATAGCCGAAAAATCATTGCAAAATTGAAGTGTGACGGCTTTGAACTTGTTAAAGTAAAAGGTTCTCATCATAAATTTAAGAAAAATGGTCAAGTAATTATTGTTCCCCATCCTAAAAAAGATCTTCCAATCGGTACAGCACGTTCCATTGCACAACAAGCGGGCTGGTTAAAAAAAGGAAAAGAAGAATGAAAAGATTTTTTGCTCTTGTTCACAAGGATGAAAATTCTGCTTTTGGTGTTCAGTTTCCTGATTTTAAAGGACTATTTTCTGCTGCCGATCAGGAAGAAAAACTTATTGCTAATGCAACAGAAGCTCTTCAACTATATTGCGAAGAAATGGATAAATTGCCAACTCCTTTAAAATTTGAAGAAGTCATACAGAAAGAAACTGTCAAAATAGCTTTGTCGGAAGGAGCTTTTTTAATACAAGTTCCATTTATTGAAAATGATTCAGAAGTGGTGCGTATGAATATATCAATTGAACGAGGGCTCTTGCGTGCAATTGATGATTGTGCACAAGAAAGAGGGTTAACACGATCTGCTTTTTTAGCAACAGCAGTACGTCACGAGCTTAATATTTAGGCAATTAAAACTACAATTTTCTCCCATATTTTCTCTAATTTTTACTATTGACTAACTTTTAAGAGGCAAATGTGGCTACTTATCATCTAGTAAAATAAATACAATGATAATTAAAGAGACACGATTGTTTAAATAAATCTGAATGGGTCCCTGTACACTCAAAAATCGCAATTAGTTGTCACTAATTTTGTAAATTAAAAGCTAATCGGGTTCTATATATACGTCCCAAAAACCCTGCCAATTCGTTTAAATGAGTAATCTTTATAGTGTAAAGTAATGGCTTTTCTTTTTGTAGTAATGGCATAACTCATTTAATTTTTTCTAAATCTTTACCACGTCTAATAGCCATTTTAATATCGCGTTTAAATTGATTTGAGCGAACTATTTGAAGCATTAAATTCTCAAATCGTTAAATAAATCTTTCATATCTTTCGCAATATATAAATCTTCCCCTTTCTCACTTTTGCTTAAAGTCTCAGTTGTTAATCGATTAGGTACATACATATCGAATGGTACTCCCCGTTCATTGACAACTTTAGTTAAAGCAATTCGTACATAATCAGAAATAGTAAGCCCCATATTTGCTAATATTGCACTAGCTTCTTTTTTTAAATCCTTGTCTATTCGGACATGTACAACCTCTTTTGAACTTGTTGCTACATCCATAGAATAAGCTCCTTTCTATTCTATTCCATAATATAGCACAATTGAGCTACACAACAAACTTCTTAAAATTTCACTTTCGTTAGAAATGATGACCTCCTATAGTAACACCTTTGTCCAACCAATCAGGCCCATATTCTTCATCAGCATTTTTGGTGGAAAACCCCATATCACGGATGAATTGCTTCAGAGAGATAAATACTATTTTGAGACAATCCCCCGCTCTTAATTCTTCACGTTCTGCGTCAGTCATATAACTTTTAGGTAATTTTTTTTCATTAAAATCTCCTCATTAGTATGTGGGAAATATATACTATATATTAGTTTAAGTCATAAATCTAAGCAATCAAAACGACAGTTTTCTCTAATTTTTATTGGCTGACTTTTAAAGAGCAAATGTGGCTACTTATCATCCAGTAAAATAAATACAATGATAATTAAAGAGACATGCCCTTGTTCTTATGACAGATCAATACCGAGAGCTTTCGCTTGCATGTGTTCGTACAATCTGCACATGACTTTCATATTGTCTCTCCGTGCATCAATGATTGATTTTTCAACGGCTGTTAAATGAGCTTTGTCCAAATTACCCAATCTTGTATAATGTAACGCCATTGTCTGACGTTCTCCGTCATGAAGACTGTAAGACTCTGCTTGAAATTATGGACGTAATAGAAAAAACTTTAATTACAAAGCTTCAAAAAGAAACTCCAGATACTCTCAAGATACTGGCAGTTCTTACAGGTTTTGGTAATTCAGAACTTCCCCGAACATTGGATCCTTTGTTGGAAGCTTATAGTCCGTGTTCAGATGGAGTATCTTATCAGCTATAAAATAAACCACACTCCCCTTCCCATCTTTTAAAGATGGGGAGAGGTTAAGCTGCATCCTTGATTGTGATAATCACCTGTTTACCAAGAACGGACAGTGCTTGTTCTAATGTTTGAAGTTTCGTCGGATAGTTTGGATCAAGAATGCGTCGTGCTTCTGTTTCTTTTTTGCCGAGACGGTTGGCTAATTCTGTTTTTGTAATATTAGCTTCATTAAAAGCTTCTATCACTGCCAATTTAAGAGCATTCCATGCATCCACTGTTACTGCCACTAAGTTTTTATACCGTTGTGGTGTAGGTAAAGGCAACCCAAGCATAGTATAACTACGCAATGCCAACCCTAAAGCTTCAACCGCATGTTCTAGCGCTTCAGCACGATTTTTACCAGCTGTGATTACCTCAGGTACATCCGGAAAGGTTACTACAAAACCGCCATCTGGATCAGCTTCTAATTTTGCTTGATAAATATATTCCATTTTAGACCTCTCTATTATTACCAAACATGTTTGAAACAAAGAATTAAAAACGTTTAAGCTGTTTTACATTCCTAACCGCTTTTTTATTATTTTCACATAAAGTGGTGTCAACTCACCGGATTTAATAACAGTTGTCTTATCTCCAAAAGTCACTAAACAATGTGAGCCTTTACCCGCATCAAGAGCTTCGCTGTAATGAATGTCTCTCTTTCTAGCTTCTTTACGCAATTCTTTAAGAAGAGCTTCTCGTTTCATTTAGTCCCTCTTTAATTCTCAATACAATTTATATCGTACAAAAAAGTTCGAATTTATATTGATAAAAGGCAACTAAAATTACTGTACGCTCACAATAATCAAATTTTCTAACAAGATGGAGAGAGGATCTTTAAGCTTTTTTTAAAGATGTCCTGTTTGTTCAAAAGGTGCAATATGCAGAATCGGGTTACTCTGTCGTGCTTGCCATAAATCGTGTTTTTGTTGCAGTTTAAGCCAAAATTCTGCATCATTTAAACCAGCCCTTTCTAACCGTAAGGCTAGATTAATGCTGATTGCTGCATTGCAGTTTAAAACACGCGATAAAGTTAAACGGGCAACACCGAGACGATTTGCAGCTTCTGTGACTGTCAATTTCAGTTCATCAAGCAATTCTTCTTTTAAAATGCCACCTGGGTGTGGAGGATTGTACATCATAATAGCACCTCAAAAATTAATGATAGTCTTGATAATCAACAAGTTCAACGTCTGTTCCAATGAAACGAAAAGTAACACGCCAATTTGCATTGACACGCATTGACCAATAATCCTTTAATTCTCCTGTCAGTTTATGAAGATGATACGATTTAATCTTCATTTGTTCAGGAGAAGATATTGTATCTAAAATCACCAAAATATTTGCTAGTTTTTGAGCATGTGCAGGTTGTATACCTTTGCATACCCCTCTTTCAAAAAATAATTTTAACCCCTTATGCTTAAAACTAACGATTGCCATAATTCACCTTTTGGTACTTGATACGATACACGATGCACGTTTATAAGTCAAGTATTTGTTAGTTTATTCGTTAGATATGTTTTATATTACATTTCCACTGAGGCAGTTTAGAGAGAGCGAGTGCAATTTGCCCTCTGTGACACATAGATACATTTGCTTCAAAACAAGTAATTGCAATGTGTTTTCTGTCTAAAAAAAGTTGATATAATTTATCTATTTCAAAATATCCTTTATTGCTTGAATCAATTGATTTTCTTTAACGGTTATTTAGGTTAGATGTGTGGAACAGATCGTTCAAGGGGTTGTACAGCTAACCGGAGCCCCATAGTTCGTAGTAAAGCAATCAAGCTTCGGAGCTCGGGATTTCCTTTTTGTGAGAGTGTACGGTAAAGCTGTGTTGGATTTAGTTCAGCTGCTTTAGCTACAGTTTGAACACCACCATAGGCTTTTGCCATTTGACGAAGCGTTACAAGTAGCTCACCTTGATCGCCATCAGCTAGAATTGCATCAAGAGTAGCTGCTGCCGTTTCAGAATCATTATAGAACAGTTCAGCCATTGCATCATCATGGTTACGATCTTTCATCTCTACACTCCTTTAATCTTCACGGTTTTGCCAATCATGCCAACAAACGCACGCGTGGGTAATATCAGTATTTTGCGTCCTTTTGGTGCTACCACACAATAACAGCAACACGGTCTTTCTTAATTGGGTATAATAAATTCGGTAACCAGGCCCGATATGAATTCGCAATTCATAAATGCCATCACGAAGTGGTCTAAAATCACCGAAATTTCCTTGCTCCAAACGGTTAAGGCGGCGGATAATTGCAGTTTTAGCTTACATATCACAGAGTTTGTGTAATCATTCGGTCATCAGATTTTTTCCGTCAATAGTAAGGTAGTGGCGTATCTTAAACATAAACAAACAATCGTTTATAAACGAATGATTGTCAAGGATTAATAGGTTTTCTTGAAAAGATTTTGCCTTTATATAAGAGCCTTTTAAAATATGCATTCATAGAAGAAATTTATGAATATTATCAATGAGTTTTATGAATGAGATGAAAAAAGTATTTATGCACTGATAAAATTGACAATAAACTGTTTATTTTCAATAATTTATGCTGTTTTTTCTTTGGAAAAATGCACTATGTTATGCTATAGTAAAAGCAGCTTTTCATATCCGTATTTCATTTCAATTATTTTCCTTAGAAAAGATATCAAACATGCTTAATAAAGTAACTTTAATTGGCTATCTGGGTGCTGATCCAGAAAGCAGAACAATGCCATCTGGAGTAGAAGTGGCGAATTTTCGTATAGGCACTTCTCAAAGATATACAGATAAAACAACTTCTCAAAGAATAAATAAAACAGAATGGCATTCTGTTGTGATTTTTATCCACATCTTGCAAAGGTTGCGCTGCAATATCTGAGTAAAGGTTCCTAGGTTTACATTGAAGGTCAATTACAAACACGTAAATGGCAAGATAAAGATGGGCAAACACACTACACAACAGAAATTGTCTTACCGCAATATAAGGGTGAGTTAAAAATCCTTGATAGTGTTCAAAAATCTGATCCTGACATGACTACTCAAGAGCAAGCAACGGCATGAAAAATAGTAGACAACAGTCTTTAGAAACAACTTTGAATGACAGAATCCCGTTTTAATTGGTAGATTTATCATGAAAAAACGCAAAAAAAGGGGAAGACCTAAAATAGCCGGTAAAATAAGAGAGCCTAATGGACGTATTTCACGTACAAAAACGCCTCGTAAACCTGCTAATCAATTAACTCTTGAAATACGTGCCAAGCGTTATGGAGTGAGTATTCAAGATGTAAAAAAACCGTTTATTGATACTTATGTAGGGCGGTTATATTTGTTGGAAAAAAAGATTAATCAAGATCAGTATGATGCGTCACAGCAGTATATTCAGGTGCTAAACAATTATCGGTGTGCAAAACAATTGCCAGGAGCTATTTATGATGAAACACCAATATCTTCTGATGATAGAGAAAGGGACAAGTGGGTTGAGACAGTAACTGATCGCTATGAAGCTATGCAAGAGGTTATTAGAGAAACACAGAGACTGCATCGTCGGTATAACCTTCATGATGCATTAGAGCATCTGGTTATAGAAGACCAACAACTGCCACATCTTGTCAACTCTCTACGCATGGCTCTGAATGCTTTTAAGAAATACTTCTCGTAAAAGCGTTAAAAACCATTGAATAATAGGTTTTAGAATATTATATTTTTATATAATACCTTGAAGGGAGATTCTATGCACACAACGAAATTGCGTAAAGTTGGAGGGTCAGTTATGCTTTCTATACCACCTGCATTACTTGATGTTTTACACCTCGTTGAAAATACTGAGGTTGGTTTGACTATTGATAATGGGTGTTTAATTGTACAACCTCAGATATTTCCTAGTTATACTCTTGACGAATTGTTAGCTCAATGTGATCCTTTGGCTGATCTGAGTGATGAGGAAACAGAATGGCTTGATGCTAAACCTGTTAGTAGAGAGCTCTTGTAATGAAGCGGGGAGAAATTTGGTTAGTATCGCTTGATCCAAGTTCAGGATATGAGCAAAAAGGAACGCGTCCCGTGCTTATTGTATCACCAGAAGCATTTAATCGTGTGACTAAAACACCGGTTGTTTTACCCATTACAAGTGGGGGAAGTTTTGCAAGAACAGCGGGTTTTGCTGTTTCATTGATGGGAATGGGATTGCACACAACAGGTGTGATACGCTGTGATCAACCACGTGCTCTCGATATAGGAGCGCGCAAAGGAAAAAAACTAGAAACGGTTCCTGTCATGATTATGAACGAAGTATTAGCTAAGTTGTCAACATTCCTTACGTAATTAATTATATTGATTACAGTTAAGATTATCATATTTATCATAATCATAATATTATTTACGTTATTTACGTTGGTGTTTTAATGTTTGACACAAGTCACGCCGATTAATATCAAACTGCTCAAGTACTTCATCCGGAAGATCATCCAAATTTTGCGGACCAACATTGAACATATCAAGAGCATCATCTAGGTCGTTTGGAATATAATAATTCTCATCTGCATTTGTTTCTCGTTCACAATTAGCAAAAACAAGCCCACTGATAAATATACCCAACAGAAGCTCTTCAACTATATTGCGAAGAAATGAATAAATTGCCAACTCCTTTAAAATTTGAAGAAGTCATACAGAAAGAAACTGTCAAAATAGCTTTGTCGGAAGGAGCTTTTTTAATACAAGTTCCATTTATTGAAAATGATTCAGAAGTGGTGCGTATGAATATATCAATTGAACGAGGGCTCTTGCGTGCAATTGATGATTGTGCACAAGAAAGAGGGTTAACACGATCTGCTTTTTTAGCAACAGCAGTACGTCACGAGCTTAATATTTAGGCAATTAAAACTACAATTTTCTCCCATATTTTCTCTAATTTTTACTATTGACTAACTTTTAAGAGGCAAATGTGGCTACTTATCATCTAGTAAAATAAATACAATGATAATTAAAGAGACATGCCTTTATTTTGAGATAGATGAATCTCGAGAGCTTTTGCTTGCATTTGTTCGTACAATCTGCGCATGACTTTCATATTGTCTCTTCGTGCATCAATGATTGATTTTTCAACTACCGTTAAACGAGATTTGTTTAGATTACCTAATCTTGTGTAATGTGATGCCATTGCCTGACGTGCTTCATCATAAGGTAATTCGTTTTTTCGATGTTTTGATAAACTATGCGCCTCATTTATAAACGTGTATTGATCAGGATCAGCTGCAAGCACAATGTGCTTTTTAATAACGTCCATTTCAATTAAAGCCGTTTTAAGACTACTTTTCATTTCCGGACTATTAGCGTATCGAAGTAAGTCATCCGACACAATATTATATTCCGTGTTAAAAAGTAATGACAAATCCTTGCTTTGACCAACATTACGGACATGATCACAAAGCTTTCTTTGCACAGCAAATAAATTTTTTGCAGTTAATGTTTCGTTGTGTTTTTTTATATATCCACTTTGTCGTCCCAATAGCTGTTCTAAAATTTTCTCTTCGTTAGAAATGATGACCTCCTATAATAACGTCTTTATCTAACCAATCAGGTCCATATTCTTCATCAGCATTTTTAGTAGGAAACCCCATATCACGGATAAATTGCGCTCCACGCCTTTTTTTAATGCCCAAAAGCCCATAGGCTGGCAGTTCTACCATAGCTAACCATTCCCATGTTGTTTTTTCATCATTTGCTTCGGAAGCAGCATCTGATTCAGCCAGATAAATAAGTTCGTGATCAGCGCCTTGCGCACGTAATTCCTCACGTTGTTCATCAGTCATATAACTTTTAGGTAGTTTCTTCTTCATCCAAATCTCCTCATTAGTATGTGGGAAATATATGTTGTATATTAATTTAAGTCATGAATCTAAGCAATTGAAACAATGGTTTTCTCTAATATTTTATCTAACTTTTTTGTTATCCAACATGTTTTTTGTTATTTTTCCGCGACAGTTTGTTGATCTGAATTGAGTAGCCCATAGATAGAACGCTCAAGATATAATTCCCCCCGTTTTTGTTTATCAATCATGCCACGCAAGTATCCTCCTGGTGAATAAATGATTTGACGAGCGTATTTTTCGAGAATAATCCCAACAGCAAGAGCAGCTTTTTTGAAGCCCATGGTTATTTTAGCGTGTTTAAGGGCATCAGGAGAAATACCAGTCATTTTAGCTAAGAAATCCGTTGAGTTGACTAAATCGTCGACTGAATTGAGTTTGTTATCAAGGAATTCAGAAACGTTAGGCATAGCACTAACTAAAGTCTCGGGCTTAATTTGAGGCAATGCACCACCATTTAAAAGAAGTGTTTGTTCGGCTTCGCGTGTGTCCCTTTCACTGTTATTTTTAGAGCGACTGAAAGTCGCGTTAATTTTAGAGTATTCGGATTTATCCGAATTCATTATTGTTATTTTGTTTTTTGAAGGGTGATTTGTTTTTTGTGTGTTGGTATTACTTTTACAAATATGATAGGGGTTTGTATTATGTATGTGCATAACATTTTCGATATACGTGCATAACATTTTATTAGAAAAAAAGCGATTTAAAAGCCAATTGAAAAGTCGAATAGCTTTTTCAAGTTTAGAAAATGATGCCTTTGTTGGTACACCAACCGCAGTCATAATTTTTTTTACACGTTCCAAAACTATTGAACTAATTTGTGTGGATTCTGTAATTTTAGAACGTAATTGACGATAAATTCCTCGAAATCTTCGAAGCGCGTCTTTCTGAAGGTCTTGTTCTTCCTTAATTGTATAAATATAATTCTGAAGTTCATGATAGCGTGCAACTAAGATGCTAAGATCAATACCGCAGGCGATTGAGATACTACCATTATAGTTGACGGGAAATCGTTTAAAATTTCCAGAGTCCCGCATAACAATAAGGCCTTTATCATAGAGTCGGCTGAGTAATCTGCTCACATGAACAACAGTACACCCAATCTCCGAAGCAATTTGACGATTGCTTTTAAATATGACTGGTATTCCTCCTTGCTCAAATGAAGCGATTGGAGCTGTATTTAGAAGAATGCTTAATAAATGAGCCTCTGTTCCTTTGATAAGACCTGTTATAGGTAATTGCCGTGCAAGAATAATGAGCTGGCTTCTATTAATAGAACCAATTTCTGCATGGTCTGCAATTTTCATATATTCTAAATGCTTTGCATTTAAGCGTCTTCCCGATGTTTTATTAACCATAATCAGTTTAACCTCTCTGTTAGAGGCAAAAAAATGATAAAAACATCCTATCTCCGCAAAAAAACTCTTGCAGAACTCTTCGTAATGCATTAAATTGGGAATTGTGAGTTTCCCGCATTTTTAATGCATTACGTTATGAATGTTTTTAGAAAACCCTTCTGTTTCAGCAGTTGGGTTTTTTATTTTTTTGCCATTAGTCTCCTAATATTAAAAAAGAATCATTGATTTGCACATTTCGCGCAGTTTAGACTATACGTAAAACAAAAACATTTTCAATATACTAATAAACTCCAAGGCCCTGCTCTTTTGTTTACTGTACTCAAGGTCCCCTTCCTCCTATTCATTGTATTAGATTAGCAAGCCAAAGGCTTCCGATTTTCTTTCTTCTATTAAACGATCTTTATTTCTTTATACTTGACTTTTATTATCATTGATCGTATAGTTATAGTATACGATAAGGAATGGTAATGGCAATTGTGAGCTTCAAGCATAAAGGCCTAAAATTATTTTACACGACGGGTTCCACCAAAGCTATTCAAGCAGCTCACACAAAAAAGTTACGTGTTATTTTAACGGCTTTAACAAGTGCGACATGCCCCGAAATGTTGAAAGCACCTGCTTTTAAAATGCACTCTCTCAAAGGCGAACTTACAGGCTACTATTCTATATGGGTTAACGGCAATTGGCGTATTACCTTTCGTTTTATCGGAACAGACGTTGAGCTTGTTGATTATCAAGATTACCATTGATGAAAGGAAGTAAAACAATGATGCATAACCCCGCACATCCAGGAGAAGTTCTAAAAGTAGCTTTTTTGGAAGAAATGGATATAACAATACAAAAATTAGCCGATCATCTCCATGTGACAAGAGCTTCTCTATCAAGAGTTATTAATGGACATGCCTCTATGAGCACCGAACTTGCAGTTAAATTAGAATTAGCTGGTTTTAGTAAAGCAAAGTTTTGGTTAGATATGCAAACAAACTATAATTTATGGCAAGCAAGGCAACGAGCACAACCACCTATTTGTCCTCTGGTTTCCGATACTACTCAAATGCCACTTTGATTTATCACTGATTTTGATAGCTCTTGGTTTGTTTTTTAAACCATGGTTTATGGCGCTAACTTTTTTGAAGCTTTTCTATTGCTTCTATGGCGAGTCATTTTCTATCAACAGTCTTTGTATAAAGAGATGCCATATCATCTTCAGTCCATCCAAAAATCGCTTTAAGTTATGCAATGGTAGCTCCTGCATTGGCAGCTCTTGTTGCGGCTAATTTTCTCAATCCATGGGCTGATTTTTTATTCCCGCTGCATTACACGCTTTCCTAAACAGATTGCCAAAACTTTCTTTGGTTAGTTTCTTGCCTTCTTTCTCGCAACAAAAATTTTCTTAAAATTTCACTTTCGTTAGAAATGATGACCCCCTATGACAACACCTTTATCTAGCCAATCTGGTCCATATTCTTCATCAGCATTTTTGGTAGAAAATCCCATATCACGAATAAATTGGGGTCCATTCTGATGTCTAAGAAACAGGAGTGTATGAGCTGGCAGTTCAGCCATAGCTAACCATTCCCACGCTGTTTGCCCATCATTCGCTTCATCCGCTGCTTGTGATTCAACAGCATAAATGCTATCTTGATCAAACCCCTCTCCTTGTAATTTTTCACGTTCTGCGTTTGTTATATAACTTTTAGGTAATTTCTTCTTCATCCAAATCTCCTCACTAGTATGTGGAAAATATATGTTGTATATTAATTTAAGTCATGAATCTAAGCAATTAAAACTACAATTTTTTCTATTTAAGTGCCCTTAATAAGCTCTCCCCTTAATATCATGATTTCGGAGCCGCGTGAGAAGGACAAAACAAACCGTTAGGTTCTGGAGTCAAGGACGCTGTTAAGCGCCCCGCAGGAGCTTTCCTTGACCTTAAGAACCTAGGTTTGTTAGTCCCTTCTCTAAACGCGGTAACGATCTCATGATTTTGGTGAGCGGTCCGGTGAATTTGAGAGGTGATAAACCTCTCATTCAAAACTATTTTAAAGGCAAAAAAGCCAGCTTGAACTCAGTGTTTTTAGGCTTCAAGAATACCAATGCGAGGATACTCATTACTGGCGGGGTTATCGAAAAGTGCAAGAAAATCTTTATAATAAACTTTTTGATTTATAAAAAATTTGAAATTTTCCAAAAATTGTTAGAAATTTCGTTTCATGTAACCTTTTTTCGTGTTACACGTTACATGAAACATAGTGGAGGTTATATTATGGGTACAATGCATGTTAATGAACGCGTTCAAAAACATCGTAATGCACAAAGAAAAGCTGGATTGCGTTTAATGCAAATTTGGGTACCAGATATACGTCAACCGGACTTTGCTGAAGAATGCCGTCGCCAATGTCGCTTAGTAGCAAAGACAGATAAAGATAATGCGTCTATGCAACTATTTATGGAGCAATCCCTAAAGGATATTGATGGCTGGACATAATAATGAGAGGTTCTCTTATAACAGTAGTTATGCAAGGCGATTTTGGCAAACCAAGACCCGCGCTAGTAATCCAAGCTAATCAATTTAGTGAGCATACCAGCATCACAGTCTTACCAATTACAAGCACACTTATTGCTGCTCCACTACTGCGCATTACTATTCGGCCAAATAGCGAAAATGGTTTGCTAAAACCTTCACAGGTAATGATTGATAAAATTATGACGGTACGATGTGATAAAGTTAGTTCAATTTTCGGCTATATTCACACAGATGAAATGATACAAATTGAACGCTGTTTAGCTGTATTTTTAGGAATAGTAAAATAAAAATCAATATTTTTTCCTTTTGAATAGGTATACGTATTTTGTGTTAAATTCATTAATCAAGTTAGGCAGTTAACTAATACGTCTTATCGTTCAATTAAGAACCTAGTAAAATATGGAAACAGAAATGATTTTTATCTTTCCATAGACACTCATCATTATCTAAAATATTTCTTTTGCTATGAGCGCTATGTGCTTTACAGTCAATGATTCATTGTGTTTTTTTATATATCCGCTTTGCCGCAGTAGAAACTTGTTTAAAATCTTGTCTTCGTTAGAAATGGTAACCTCCTATAATAACGTCTTTATCTAACCAATCAGGTCCATACTCTTCATCAGCATTTTTGGTAGGAAACCCCATATCACGAATAAATTGCGCTCCACACCTTTTTTTAAGCCCCAACAGTCCATAAGCTGGATATTCCACCATAGCTAACCATTCCCATGTTGCTTTTTCATCATTTGCTTCTTCCGCTGCTCTTGATTCAGCCAGATAAATAAGTTCGTGATCAGCGCCTTGCGCACGTAATTCCTCACGTTGTTCATCAGTCATATAACTTTTAGGTAGTTTCTTCTTCATCCAAATCTCCTCATTAGTATGTGGAAAATATATGTTGTATATTAATTTAAGTCATGAATCTAAGCAATTGAAACTACAATTTTCTCTGATAATTTCTTTAACTTTTTTGTTATCCAACATGTTTTTTGTTATTTTTCCGCGACAGTTTGTTGATCTGAATTGAGTAGCCCATAGATAGAACGCTCAAGATATAATTCCCCCCGTTTTTGTTTATCAATCATGCCACGCAAGTATCCTCCTGGTGAATAAATGATTTGACGAGCGTATTTTTCGAGAATAATCCCAACAGCAAGAGCAGCTTTTTTGAAGCCCATGGTTATTTTAGCGTGTTTAAGGGCATCAGGAGAAATACCAGTCATTTTAGCTAAGAAATCCGTTGAGTTGACTAAATCGTCGACTGAATTGAGTTTGTTATCAAGGAATTCAGAAACGTTAGGCATAGCACTAATTAAAGTCTCAGGCTTAATTTGAGGCAATGCACCACCATTTAAAAGAAGTGTTTGTTCGGCTTCGCGTGTGTCCCTTTCACTGTTTTTAGAGCGACTGAAAGTCGCGTTAATTTTAGAGTATTCGGATTTATCCGAATTCATTATTGTTATTTTGTTTTTTGAAGAGTGATTTGTTTTCTGTGTATCTGTATTACTTTTACAAATATGATAGGGGTTTGTATTATGTATGTGCATGTCGTCGGCGACATACGTGTATGTCGTTTTTGACATTTTAACATCAAAAAAACGTTGCAAAATCCACTCGAAAAATCGAATAGCTTTCTTCAGTTTTTCAAAAGAAACTTGTGATGGCCGTCCTATAATATGTATAACTTTTTGTACTCTGGAAAACAGCATATGCGTAAACGGTGTGATTTCAGATGCACAAGAAAACTTAATCTGTCTTACTAATCCTCTAAAACAACGTAAAGCTTCTCTTCGCTTTTCTAAATCTTCCAATATATCATCGGCTTTTTGTTTAAGCTCACAATAGCGAACAATTAAAATACGCAGATCAATACCGCAAGCCGTTGTGATATTATTATAACTATTATGTGCAGAATACCGTTTAAAATTTCCAGAGTCCCGCATGACAATAAGACCCTTATCATAAAGACTTGAAAGCAAACGACTAACACGGGCGTCACTACGACTGATTTCCACTCCCAAACGTTGATTGCTTTTGAAAACAATAGGAATGCCCCCTTCTTCAAAAGAAGAAACTGAAGCTGTATCTAATAAAGCTAAAAGAAGATTACATTCAGTATCTTTTATAAAACCAGTCATTCGCAATTTCTTAGCTAATCTAATCAATTGGCCACGGCTTACACAACCAACCTCTGCATTTTCCGCCAATCTTCTGTATTCTATATGATGAGCATCTATACGTCTTCCCGATGTTTTATTAACCATAATCAGTTTAACCTCTCTGTTAGAGGCAAAAAAAGATAAAAACACCCTATTTCCGCAAAAAAAACTCTTGCAGAACTCTTCGTAATGCATTAAATTGGGAGTTGAGATATTCCCGCATTTTTAATGAATTACGTTATGAATGTTTTTAGAAAACCCTTCTGTTTCAGCAGTTGGGTTTTTTATTTTTTGCCATTAATTTCCTCTTATTAAAAAAGAATCATTGATCCGCATATTTCGCGCAGCTTAGACTATACGTAAAACAAAAACATTTTCAAATTGTTTTTGACTTTAAAAGAATAAAAATTATTATAAATTTCTATAATTTGTACTAATAATTTAATTGCAATTGTAACAAGCTGCTTAAAACTTTAACGGACAGTTAAAATGGATAATCTTAATTTAAGAAAATTAGAATATTTTCCTGACAAAAATCCTTTTCTTGATAAATCCAAAATACACATTCAAAATGAAACTATTACAGCGCATGTAGGACATCACAAGCTTATCAATTTCAAAACTGATAAAATTCTTACTCTGCCTATGATTTGTACCATTGAAGAAAAAAATAAAAGGCAGTTTGTAGAAGTATTCGCAGATGATGTTCAAAAAATCTTTAATTTATCTCGTACCGGACGCCGTGTCTTTATAGAAATATTGCTACTATATCAATCAGATCAGTTAATAGATAACTTCACTGATAGTATTATTCTAGTTTGGCTTGACGATGGTTTAAATGGCATGAAGCTTGATATGGGTAATAAAACATTTCAGAATGGCTTAAAAGAATTGATATCTAAAGAGTTTCTAAAACCAAAATTACGAAATCAGTATTGGGTGAATCCAGCGATATTCTTCAAAGGTGATAAAATTGCTTTTATAAAAGAATATCAAATAAAACCATCTTTTACCAAAACTGAAGAAAAAACAAATCAAGTAAAACAAGATCTTCCAGATGATGGATATCAAACTGATATTGAAGACTTTACTAATAAATAATAATCATACTTCACTGTTTCTTGTGCAATTAAAGAAAAAATGAGAAAATCCTCTTGTAAAACATATTATAGTGACGTAGTTTTTTGTTGCTTTATAAAAAATCATTCTGAACTGATTTAATCTAATCACAAGTTAGGTTATTTTATTTTCTAATGATCCCCCTCCCGAAAGACCCTTCTGTTTAGTCAGTTGGGTTTTTCTTTTTTGAGGTTCGTATTTCTCTTTTTCATATCATTTATTTCATTGTTTTCTCTAGCGATAGCGATACGAAACGATGTAGAGGGAAGGGAACGCGCTCCTTCATAGCGCTGTAGTGACCGCCCGATACGAGTAAGTAAAAGCGTCAATAAAAACAACAATTTTCCATGATTGGAGTTGTCCATCAGAATGCAAAGCAGGCTGTGGTCAACTTTTACCTGACAGTATTACTGGAAGGCCAGTTGTGGAAATATTGTTCGGCCATTTTTAAAAGCTATCTTTCAAGAATCTCAAAATTAATATAATATTTTGTATCTGATAACAAATTTCTTAAAAGTTTTTATAATGAAGCCAGCCCTTGATTTTATTTAGAACAATCAATGTGGATCGATAGGATTATAAGTACCGTTTCTTCTTCTCCAATCTTCTGGATGTTCGAAATCGCCAGACCATAATCCGATTTTGGCTTTTTGAGCAGAAAATTGCAATTCTTTGTAGTGTGCAGGTGAAGGAAAATTGTGTTGATCTTTTGGTAAGAGCATCATTCCTTCTGAAAGACCTAGGCTGGCAATATCAACCCCATCAACAAAACATTGTGCGTAATGAATCTGCTTGACGACACGAGCTTGTTTACAAGTAACATTTTTATCGATTGTTTTCGATACAAGCCATGCAGTAACAAAAAAACCACAAGGCCACTGAACACCGTTACGTAACGCAAATTGACGTGGTTCACATGACTCAACGCCGTACAATTGAACACGACGTATAATTCTCTTTCGCCAGATCTCATCTACAGGTGTTATCATTTTAAAAGTAACACCGCTTGTTACCTGTATAGCGCCTGAATAAACTGGTGTGTTCTCTTTGTGTAATTGTGATGAACCGGAAATTTTTATTGGTTTATCTGAATCAAAAGTAAATTTTAGATCGGGATCTCGGAATTGCTTTTCTATTATAAATTTTGCTTCTTGAATGAAGGGTAATTCAATAAAATTTTTAGTATTTTTACTAAAAGTAAAAGTAACAACAACAATAATGTAAGTTAAAATTAGATATTTAAACCACGATCGAAATATTTTTCTGTTTATATCCATTGTAATAAAATTATTATTCTCGTGAAATAGTTGCACAGAGTATTTTTCTTATATAGTTATAATTTTTATAAAGCTATCATAATATAAAGGAGCGGGGATTTTATGCCTTCATACAAATTAACTGTATCAGATATACAAAAAAAATGGTTAGCTACAGGGCTTATCTTGTTTATCGCATTTATAATATTAAGCGATCCAGCATTGGCTCAGGGATTTGGGCAAGTTGAAAGTGCTCTTGATAAAATAGTGAATGCTATGACGGGAACCATTGCAAAATCTATTGCGACTATTGCCGTTGCTGGCACTGGTATCGCGTGGATTGCTGGTTATATCGAAATGCGCAAAGCTTTCTTTGTTTGTGTCGGTATAAGCATTATTTTCGGTGCATCACAAATTGTAGGAATGTTATCATCTTAATATAATGTTTAAAGCAATGAAAGAGTGTGATCAGCTCACTGAAGATACGTTGTTTCTTGCCTGTACACGGCCTGCAATGATTGCGGGCGTTACAGTAGAAGCTATGGGTTTAAATTTTATGGGCACGCTCATAATATTTATTCTAGCAGGTAATATTTTCTTCATGGCACTTGGTGTTACTGTACATTTTATAATGAAGGAAATTATCAAACACGATCATAATAAATTTCGTGTTCTTATTGCGTGGTTGCAAACTCGCAAGTTTTCAAGAAACGCTGAGCAATGGGGGGGTAGTAGCATTTCTCCATTACGGTTAATCCGTAATTATGAGGAGCTAAAATGAACACAGCTCAACGTAAGCGTGAACCCCAGCCGGAATCAGTCATACCTTATGTGCGCCATGTGAATGAACATATTATAGCGTTGTCATCACGAGCGCTTATGACTGTTATAGCCCTTGAAGGGGTTAATTTTGAAACAGCAGATATTGCTGACCTTAATGTCTTTCATGAACAATTAAATAACTGTTTTAAAAATATAGCTGATGAGCGGATAGCAATTTACAGTCATATTATCAGAAGGCGCGAAACAGTCTATCCAGATGGCACTTTCAGATCAGAGTTTGCGCAAACATTGGATGATAAGTACCGTCAAAGAATGGTGTGTCAAGAATTATATCGTAACGACCTCTATCTTTCAATTATATGGAACCCTCATGTTGATAAAACCGATAAATTGGCTGACTTTTTTAAACGCTTAGGGAAAGCAAAAGAAGCAGAAACAGAGGTAGACGCAGAGTCAATTCGTAAGCTTGAAGATGTTGCAACCAATCTTATGCAGAACTTAGCGCGTTATGGTGTAAAACAACTTGGTCTTTATGAACATAACGGTAATATTTTTTCTGCACAAAGTGAGTTTATTCACCAGTTAGTAGGTGGTCGTTATGAGCGTGTACCTCTTACATGGGGAACAATAGCGTCATCTGTATATTCAGATCGGATTATTTTCGGTAAAGAAATTATAGAAATACGCCACGAAGCAAAGCAAAAGTTTGCAGGAATGTTTGGTTGGAAAGAGTATCCGGCTAAAACCAGACCAGACATGACAAATGGTTTGCTTACTCTCCCGTGTGAGTTCATTTTTACGCAATCCTTTATTTTCAAAAGCAAAAACGTTGCAAAACAGATTATGGGGCGTAAACAAAATCAGATGATCAACGCCGGGGATCGTGCAGGATCTCAAATTGATGAATTAGATGATGCATTGGATGATCTTGAATCAAATCGTTTTGTTTTAGGCGAGCATCACTTGTCATTAGCAGTCTTTGCTGACACACAACGAGAACTCATTGACAATCTCGCAAAAGCACGTGCTCGCCTTACAGAAGGTGGTGCTGTCGTTGCTCGTGAAGACTTAGGGCTCGAAGCAGCATGGTGGGCACAACTTCCTGGCAATTATGCTTATCGGACGCGTTCTGGTGCTATTACAAGCCGTAATTATGCCGCGCTTTCACCCTTTTATTCATTTCCGATTGGAAAAATAGATGGCAATCAATGGGGGCCTGCTGTTGCTCTTATGAAAACATCGGCTGGATCTCCTTTTTACTTTAACTTTCATTTTGGTGATTTAGGAAACACTTTTATTTGCGGTCCATCTGGATCTGGTAAAACCGTTATTGTTAATTTTCTATTAGCGCAGCTTCAAAAGCATGACCCTGACATGGTGTTTTTTGATAAAGATCGTGGAGCGGAACTGTTCGTTAGAGCTGGTGGTGGCACATACATGCCGCTGAAAAATGGTAAGCCAACAGGTATAGCGCCGCTAAAGGGATTAGATTATAGCAATCCTGCCAATAAAGTATTCCTACGACACTGGATTACAAAGCTTGTCTCTAACGAGGGGAAAATAATAACTGAAGCAGAACGCCAGGATATTTCTGCAGCTGTTGATCAGCTAGCCTTATTACCTAAGGAACAGCGCACAATATCTGCATTGCAAATGTTTTTTGATACTACCCATAGAGAAGGCATTGCTGGGTGTTTAGAAAAATGGCGTAAAGGCAATGCGTTAGGGTGGGTCTTTGATAATGATGACGATGATATCGGGATTGACGCGAAATTCATCGGTTATGATATGACTGACTTTTTGGATAATGACGAAATCCGTCCTCCATTAATGATGTATTTATTCCATAGAATACTTGATCTGATTGACGGGCGCCGCATTATCATCGTTATTGATGAGTTCTGGAAAGCACTAGAAGATGATTCATTTAAAACATTTGCGCAAGACAGGCTAAAAACAATCCGTAAACAAAATGGTTTAATGCTTTTTGCAACGCAATCACCAAGAGACGCACTCAATTCAACAATTGCACACACCATTATAGAACAATGCCCAACACAAATATATTTTCCTAACCAAAAGGGAAATTACGCAGATTACGTGGATGGTTTTAAATTATCAGATCGAGAATTTAACTTGATACAAACAGAATTAACGCGGGAGTCACGCCGGTTTTTGGTCAAGCAAGGTCATAGTTCTGTGGTTGCAGAACTAAATCTACGTGGATTTGATGATGAAATAGCCATTTTAAGCGGAACAACCAAGAATGTTGAATTACTGGAGACAATCATGAGCGAAGTGGGTGAATCTCCAGAAAAATGGCTTCCGCTCTTTCAAGAAAGGCGAAAACAATGAGGAAAATTTTACTAACAATAGCGTTTTGTATAATCTCTTTTGGGTTAACACCGAATGTACTAGCACAAATGCCCACGTTCGATGCAGCAGCTGTTGCCAAAATGATAGAACAATTAAAACAAGGCAAACAACAGCTTGACCAATTAACTTCTCAAATCGATGAAATGAAGAAATTGTACGGCTCTCTAAATGGCATTGCAGATTTATCTTCACTTCAAGAAATGCTCAATAATAAAGAGATTCAAGCTGCCTTACCTTCTAATTTTGGTGATTTTGAAAAATTATTAGACGGTAAAAGTGGAAACAGTGCAAAATGGGAAGAAAAGCTTTCGTATAAAAAACCAGCAGGCGGTGCAGGATCAAAAGAAGCAGTTGATGCTTTCTACGAAGAAGAGGTTAAAAAAGCTGAACAACGCAACCAGGGACAAGCAGCCACAGGCGAAGCTGTTTATGCATCAGCTAATGAAATGAAACAAACTATCGAAGAACTAATTAAAAAACTTAATAATGCACAAACTGCCGGCGAAGTTCAAGGTGTTCAAGCGCAATTAGCAGTTACGCAGGCAGTGTTGCAAACACAAGTCTTACAAATGCAAGCTGCTGCTATGATTCAACAGGCTGAAGCTGAGGCTGCAAAGCTCCGTCACGAAGCAGAATTCAATGCGCGGTACAAAGCTTATGCTAAAGAACTGCTCAACAAATAAATTATAAAACAAATTAAAAAAGGAAAATTCAATCATGAATAAAATCATTATGATAACATTGCTTCTTTACACTGGGCTTATTATCGCAGGCTGTGAAAAAACTTACAGTGTCGAAGAATTTAAGCAAAATGAAGAATTGCGTGATGAATGGCAAGCAAGATGCAGAATGGGTAAAGAATCTAAAAATTGTCAAAACATGCGATTAGCTGCCCACGAGCTTGAACAAGAACGTGCAAAAAAAGGAGAGGAAAAACTCAACAAATTGCTAGAAGAGCTCAATAAAAAGAGAGAAGCACGTGAAAAGGCTGAACAAGAACGTAGGAAAAAAGAGATGGAAGAATACCAAAAACGGCTTAAAGAGAAAGAAGAACGCGAAAAAATTCAACAAAAAAAAGAACATCACAACGAATAATTACGAGAATAGGTAACGAAACGAATTCATAAATAAAAGGGGAATTCAACCATGAAAAAAATAATTATGACAACACTACTTCTTTGCACTGGGCTTATCATTGCAGGCTGTGAAAAAACTTACAGTGTAGAAGAATTTAAAAAAAATAAAGAATTGCGTGGAGAATGGGACGCAAGATGCGGATTTTCTGGACAATCTAAAAATTGTCAAAACGTGCGATTAGCGAGTGATCAACTCCGTAGAGAACGTTATGGTAGCTATGCAAGAGAACTTCTTGGAGATACTAAAAAAGAGCGTAAAGCTGAATAACAACAGAGGAAATTTAGTCATGAACAAAATCATTATAACAACACTGCTTCTTTGCGCTGGACTTATTATTGCAGGCTGTGAAAAAACTTACAGTGTGGAAGAATTTAAAAAAAGTGAAGAATTGCGTGGAGAATGGGACGCAAGATGCGGATTTTCTGGACAATCTAAAAATTGTCAAACCATGCGATTAGCTGTGCGCGAACTTGAACAAGAACGTCAGAAAAAAGCAGACGAAAAATACCAAAAATGGGTAGAGGAGTTCAATAAAAAGGCAGAAGAACTTAAAAAAAATCGAGAAGAACGTGAAAAAGCTCAACAAGAACGTAGGAAAAAAGAGAGAGAAGAATACGAAAAAGCTAAACAGAAAAAAGAATCCCACAACGAATAATATGAGAATACGTAATGAAATGAACTCATAAATAAAAGGGATATCCTATAATGGCAGTATCAGGAGAAGTAGCTATATTTGGTACGATGGACAAAATGCTTATGGAACCCATTGTAGAGGCGCTAGACAAAAGCATTGTAAATCTTTCATCTGCTTTATCTGGCCCAATCATGGCAAGCGCAACAATTTATATTGCGTTTATGGGTTACAATGTCATATATGGTCGTTCTTCCATACCATTATGGGATTTTATAGCTACAGCTGTAAAACTTGCTATTATTGTTACACTAGTAAAACAAGCCGCTAGCTATAACATTTGGGTCAAAAATCTATTTTTTACCGATCTGCCTAATGCCATTACAAGTGCTCTGCAGGCGTCAAATACAGACGGCAATGTATGGGACGAGATGATTAAAAAAGCTGTTGGACAAATTTTTGATAAGGTGGAGAAGGCTGGAACGCTTGAGTGGCTTGGTATATGGATAGCGGGTATAGTTTGTATTATAATTATTGGTTTCTTTTGTACAATTGGTTTTGTTGTAGCAACTTTTGCTAAACTTGGTCTTTCCCTTACCTTATCATTAGGACCGCTTTTTATAGGTTTTTATATGTTTTCAACAACTAGACGCTTTACGGAAGCGTGGCTAAGTCAAGTTGCGAACTTTGTCATTTTGCAAGTGTTGGTGGTTCTTCTAGGTGGTGTATATGTCCATCTCACAATGAATATTCTTGAAAAAGGTATTGCAGAAATGATGGTTACCCTCGTTCAGTTCCTCGCAATTGGTACATGTGGTATTTATCTTTTCATAAACTTACCAGAAATTGCAGCAGCTTTGGCCGCTGGTGGTGCAAATCTTACAGGAGCAACACATTTAGCTCACCATTCTGCTAAAGCAGCAGAAGCGGGTGGGCGTACAGCAAAAGCAGTCGGTCGTGCTGTTAGAAAGCTAGTTACAAGAGTGTGAAGAGGATAAATTACAAATGCGGGGTTTTAAAAACATTGGGATCATTTTATCGCTTATTTGTTTTATGAGCGGGTGTGCGTCTTTTCAAAATACAGCGAAACCATTACCGAAATGTAACGGATATTCTAAGCGAGCCTTAAACAAATCAATGTGGAATTGGGAAGGGAAAAATCCATCCTCCACCCCAATCATGATCAACAATGATACAAGCGTCAAATCATCAGCGCAAAATGATAGTTTTGATATGGCTTTAGCTGAAAAATCAAAACATCACGAAATTGAATCATATAAAAATTGCGGGTAAATAAAATGAAAAAGAAAGACGTTGAGCAATACATTGCTGAAGCGCGGTCATTTGATCAAGATCGAATAATCACATCCCGCCGTATTACGCGTGCCTCGCTTGCTATTGCTGGGGTAGCAGTTATAGCTGCAATTGTCTCTTCATTAGCCGTTATAGTGCTTGTACCACTCAAAACAGTTGAACCATTTGTAATCCGCGTTGATAATTCAACGGGTATAGTTGAGGTGGTTGAAGCATTAAAAGAAAGCCCCGCAAATTTTGATGAAGCTATTACACGCTATTTTGCTGCAAAATATGTTCGTGCTCGTGAAGGGTTCAATTTAAGCGAAACGCAAAATAATTTTAAGACGGTCTCTTTGTTATCTTCTTTTGAAGAGCAAGGTAGATTTGCTGAATGGTATGGTGCCAAGAATCCACAAAGTCCACAATTTTTATATAAAAACGCTGTTGCAACCATTTCTGTAAAATCAATTTCGTTTATCAGTAAAGATGTCACTCAGGTTCGTTATTATAAAACAGTTCGTGAAAATGACACTAATAAAGAATCCATTACACATTGGGTAGCAACTCTTACTTTTGGATATGTCAACTCCCCAATTTCTACGCAAAATCGTTTGGTGAATCCTCTTGGTTTTATGGTTCGTGAATACAGAACTGATCCTGAAGTGGTGAATTAACAATGAAGCAAATTATATTTTCTTTTTTCCTCAGCATTGTGGTCAGCTCTTTTTTAAACAATGTGAGCTACGCTAGTATCTCTCCTATACGTGCACCTAATGACAATAGAATTCGCTTTGTCAATTATGATGCCTATAATGTCACAAAAATCATTGGATCTATACGTTCATCCGTGCAAATAGAATTTTCCCCTAGTGAAGAAATTGCACATGTTGCTATTGGAAATAGTGTTGCATGGGAAGTGGCACCGGCTGGAAACATTATTTTTCTTAAACCACGAGAAGTTCAGCCTATTACAAATCTACAAGTCATAACAACACGGCGTGATGGATCAAAACGGTCTTACCAATTTGAATTGATGGTTAAAAATGGGGAAATTTCATCTGAAAGTGAAACATATTTCCTTGTAAAATTTCGCTATCCTCAGGATGAAGCAGCACAAAGACAAATTGAAGCACAACTCAAAAAAGATAGAAAACAAGCATTATATGTAGATGAAGCCTTTGGTGCTTATGAACAACATGGACCAAGAAATTGGGCTTATTCAGCTCAAGGAACGGTTATTCTTGAACCAACATCAGTTTATGATAATGGCAAAACAACCACTTTTACTTTTTCTGATAATCAGGAAATTCCCGCGATCTATATTGTTGGAAGTGATGGCAAAGAATCCCTCATTCCTAAAACAACAAAAGGAAATATGGTCATTGTGCATGCTATTAGTCACCAATTCATTTTAAGACATGGAGCAAACGTTTTATGTGTTTTTAATGAAGCCTATCAACCTAAAGGAAGCGATCCAGAAACAGGTACAACCTCACCATTTGTTGAACGTAAAATCGTTACAGATCTTTAAGGGGAAAAGTGAAAGGAATAAATACGTGAGTGACAATAATGATGAGATAATCGCTGAAGATCGCGGAAAAATTGATGATAATCAAAATAGTATATCAAGCGAAACAAGAAAAAAAGTAATTATAGGGCTCGCCTTTTTAGGGTTTGGCGCCTACATGCTTTGGAATATATTATCAACCTCATCAACACCAGATGATACAGAAAAAGAACCCAAAAAAGAAGTACAAAACTTTAATACTTCACTCACTCCTTTAGAATTAGCTCCTTCTGAGCCAAAACCGCAAATTGGTCAAATTGCATTACCAGCACCAACACCGCCAATTGAGGATATCAAAGATGATCCATTGCTTGATGCAGCAAGACGTTCACCGGTTTTAGCTTTTGCTAGTGAATCTCATTCCCAAGACAATAAAACAAAAAGAAACAATCTTTCTGAAATAACTGAAATCTTTAATAAAGATTCTCAAAATTTCTCTACTCTTTTAAAGCCTACAAAAATAGAAGGAACAAAAGCAGAATTACTAGGCAATAGAAATTTTATTATTGCAATGGGAACATCCATTCCATGTATATTAGAAACAGCAATAAGCAGTGATCAGCCAGGTTTTACAAGCTGTGTTATTAATCGTGATATTTTATCTGATAATGGCCGCGTTGTTTTGCTTGATAAAGGAACGCAAATTGTTGGTGAATATCGAGCTGGGTTAAAAAAAGGACAAAACCGGCTTTTTGTTCTCTGGACAAGAGCAAAAACACCCAATGGAGTCATTGTTACTCTCGCATCACCAGCCACTGACAATTTAGGAAGATCTGGTTTTGATGGCGCAATTAATACCCATTGGTGGGAACGCTTTGGATCAGCATTGTTACTTTCTATTGTTGATAATACTTCAGCAAACCTATCAGGTCAGATAAGTGATAGCATCCAAATCGCTGGCACAAACAACCTTGGCAAAGAAGCCGCTAGTATTGCTCTTGAAAATCAAATTAATATACCTCCTACCTTAGAAAAAAATCAGGGTGAATTAGTGAATATCTTTGTAGTAAGAGATTTGGATTTTTCATCAGTTTACAAGCTGGCCGTAACAGAGAAAGAGAATAAAACTTTTACGCGCTCCGCCCCGAGCAATTTCTTTCTCCATTCTCCTGTTCGGTAAAAGTAAACCATCATGACAGCAACGAAAAATGCAGAACGGACCTCCGTTGTTTTAACAAAGTTAAAGCTATTAAATGATTACTTAAATGATGAAAGTTTGTTTGAAATTGTTATCAATCGTCCTGGCGAGGTCATGGTTGAAAGCCAAAATGGTTGGGAAACACATAAACTTGAAGAACTGACATATAGTGAATTGGAAGGTATAGCAAAAGTTGTTGCTGCTTATACAACTCAGAAAATCAGTGTAGAAAACCCAATCCTCTCAGCAACACTGCCCAATAATGAACGCATACAAATTGTAATGCCTCCTGCGGCTGCACCAAATACTATTAGCATGACAATTCGTAAGCCTTCCTCACGAACTTTTTCTCTTGAAAGTTTGCATGAAAAAGGTTTGTTTTCTGTCACTAAAAATGTCAGCTTTACCCCATCTGAACAGATGATTGGACGATTAGGTGAACTATCCGACAGCGAACAAGAATTAACGAAATTGTTCATTGCTAAAGACTTTAGTAGTTTTTTAGAAAAGGCCGTTATTGCGCAACAAAATATTTTAATATCTGGTAAAACAGGATCAGGAAAAACAACACTCTCTAAAGCTTTAATTGCAAAAATTCCTGAAGATGAGCGGATTTTAACTATTGAAGATACTCCCGAGCTTGTTGTTCCTCATCCAAACAAGGTGCAGTTATTTTATTCAAAAGATAATCAAGGATTGGCACAGGTTGGAGTTAAAGAACTACTTGAATCTGGATTGCGTATGCGACCAGATAGAATACTCTTACAAGAATTGCGTGATGGTACAGCTTTTTATTATATTCGTAATGTCAATTCCGGACATCCAGGATCAATCACAACAGTTCATGCTTCATCCACTCTAGCAGCCTTTGAACAAATGACGCTTCTTGTTAAAGAAAGTGATGGGGGAAGTGATTTAGCGCGTGAAGACATCCGTGGTTTGTTGATTTCTATGATCGATATCATTATTCAATGCAAACGCTTAGAAGGCAAATTCCGTGTAACAGAAATTTATTATGATCCTTTTAAACGTCGAGATGCTTTTTAAAAATTCAAATTCACTAAAATAGCTACACTGATAAAGCTTTTCTAAGTGCACGGTTGACAACATCAGGTTCATTTTCAATGATAGTAAGTAATATGCGAGAAGGAGCATCTATAGAATATCGTCCTTGTTCCCAATCGCGAATACGCCCTACAGAAAAACCATACCGTGCTGCAAATTGTGTTTGTGTTAAACCAACATTTTTCCTAATTTTTTTCACATCAATGCTTGAAGGAATATGGATACCGAACTTTGTAGTATCCGCTTCACCTTTTGCATAAGCAAGAGCCTCACGGGCACCTTGTAATATACGTGATTCTGCTTTACTTGCCTTTTCCATTATATCTCTCTCCTATATTCGTTTAAGAGTGCAGTTAAGATTTTCTTCAGCTCATTTCTCTCTGTCTTTGTTAAATTTCCTTGAGATGACTTACTATAAATATCTAAAAGAAATACGGGGGTATTTTGACCACTAAAAAAAGTAATGATTCTATATCCACCACTTTTACCTTTCTGTTTAGTCGGAAATCGAACCTTTCTTGCACCACCTGTACCTTGCATGAGATCACCCGCACTTGGATTCGCGGCTATAAAAGAAATGATATCTGATAATTCATCAGATGATATACCTTCCTCTTTTGCAGAGGTCAGATAAGCCATTGTTTCAATTACTGTTTGCATACTTTAAATATACGGGATACCCGTACTTATGTCAAGAAATAATATAATTGCAATTACCTTGTAATTCCCTTTGAAGGCGTGCGTGTTATCGCAAGATTGTTTTGTTTTTGTATATGTCTTTGTTGTAGAAATTTTATTGCCGTTTGAAGTTCATTGACAAGCTTTTTATCATAAGTCTGTTTTGAGGCTATTTCTTTTGATAAGTTAAAATTTCGCTTATAGATTACATCCTTTCCAAAACGCCTATTTAAAGCACTTTCAAGCTGCACAAATTCTTTATTAATGTTCTCTGGTATCTTGGAATAATTATTACGGCCAACTTCAACATTTTTCATATAAGCGACAGCTTCTTGAGAGAGAGAAGGCACTTCAACCTTTAATTGTTCACGTTCACGTGTAAGTTTGTCCATATGCTTCTCATAGGAATTTTTATAAAATGATTGAAGTCTTCTAATCGTAGAAATTGCAAGAGGAACATTATAAAGTGCAGCTTTTCGTTCTTTTCCTGCTGATTTTAGTTTGTCTATTAAACGGTCTGATCCGCGCAGTTCACCAACTTTATTAGGTGCTTTAGCTAAAATATCAGGTAATTTATCCCCCTTGCCTGCTAAAATTGTTTGTTCAATCTTAAGTGCAGCTGCTTGGGGATCCTTATAGATAGTCTTCAAATGATCGTTTAATTCTTTAAAAGTATCAACATAAGATTGTTCATTTCTAAGAGCGTTTTGCGCTTTCTCTTCTAGATTAGAAGTGTCTGTATAAGAAGAAAGATATGGTGCCTGTTGTGTTGTTTGTATTGCTATATTAAAACCTTTTTGTGGCCATTCTTTATCTATATCAATGTGAGAAAGAACTCGTTCATTAATACCTTGAGAAACATCAACTCTTCTATTTACTGTAAATTCAGTGAGGTTTCTACGGATTAGCGCAGACATTAAATCAGAGTTGCCATAATATGATTCAATTGACGCACGCGTCATTTCTTGTCGCTCTACACGATCCCAGTCGATATGATAACCAGCTTCACGAGCAAGTTGCCAGATAAATTCACGTAAAGTACGTCCATTACCTTCTCGAAACGGGTGCAACGCATTCAATTCGCCCATGTAATATCCAGCCCTCTGGCTAAATTCATTAGCGTCAAGACCACGTAAATGTTGTTCTCTTGCAAGCTGTTGTGTAATCTGCGGTGCGTAACTTTCAATTTGAGTATAATGAGCAAATTTACTATTATCTTTGACAATATCCACTAAACGAGTCTTTCCTGCCCATTCATAGACGTCACCAAACAGCTTTTTGTGGATTTTTTTCATGTGATCTAGATCGAACTTACCGCTAATAGAAGTACGCCCAAGCTCAAAAGACCTTATATAAGCGAAAGCAGATTCTACACGCTCCAATCTGGCTTGGTCTTTAATTCCAAGCAGATTATACATAACACCAGTTTCTGGATCAGTATAAGGATCGTTGCTACCCTCATATTTCCTCACGTTTTATCCGTTCCATCAAATCCTTGATTACATCACTTGTTTCAAGCTCTCCAACAACAACACGCTCCATTTGTGCAACGACTTGTGGATCTGGTTCCAAACCCTCTAAACGTTGACTAGCCAACGCATTTCTAGCATCACGGCGACGGTATTCGATTTCTTCCTCGCTCAACATATTACATCTCCTTCAATTACCTATTATTATAGCAAAATAGGGTTATAACAACAACGTTTTAATACTTTAATTTTAACTTTCTTTACCTTGTAATTCCCTTTGAAGGCGTGCGTGTTATCGCAAGATTGTTTTGCTCTTGTATATGTCTTTGTTGCAGAAATTTTATTGCCGTTTGAAGTTCATTGGTAAGCTTTTTATCATGAGGCTGTTTTGAGGCTATTTCTTTTGATAAATTAAAATCTCGCTTATAAACCATATTTTCTCCAAAACGCTTATTTAAAGCACTTTCAAGCTGCACAAATTCTTTATTAATGTTCTCTGGTATCTCGGAATAATTATTACGGCCAACTTCAACATTTTTCATATAAGCGACAGCTTCTTTAGAAAGAGAAGGCACCTCAACCTTTAATTGCTCACGTTCACGTGTAAGTCTGTCCATATGCTTCTCATAGGAATTTTTATAAAATGATTGAAGTCTTCTAATCGTAGAAACTACAAGAGGAACATTATAAAGTGCAGCTTTTCGTTCTTTTCCTGCTAATTTTAGTTTGTCTATTAAACGGTCTGATCCACGCAGTTCACCAGCTTTATTAGGCGCTTTAGCTAAAATATCAGGTAATTTATCCCCCTTGCCTGCTAGAATTGTTTTTTCAATCTTAAGTGCAGCTGTTTGAGGATCCTTATAGATAGTCTTCAAATGATCGTTTAATTCTTTAAAAGTATCAACGTAAGATTTTTCATTCCTAAGAGCGTTTAGCGCTTTCTCTTCTAGATTAGAAGTGTCTGTATAGGAAGAAAGATATGGTGCTTGTTGTGTTGTTTGTGAAATTATCTTTTCTTTTTCTTTTTGTGATTGCTTAATCTTGATACTTTCTTTTTGAAGTTTAGCAAAACTTGCCTTCGCTCTATCCCAAAGCCTTTCAATCTTTTTTCTCTGTTTTTGCAACCATTCTTTATTTGTCTCAATGTAAGAGGAAACTCGTTCCCCAAAACTTTGAGAAACATCAATTCCTCTATTTGCCGTAAATTTAGCAATATAATCTCTGTAATCAGGAGATTCAGAAAAATCGAGAGTTGTTGTTTTGACGCCAGATCTAGAAAAAGCTGCCACTAATTTTTCATATGTATTTGCACGACCCGATTGATTGATACCACTAACTAAAGAAGGGTCACCGCGTTCTATTAAATCAACATTAAAAATGTTCTTTTTGATTTCCTTATTGTTAACAACAACAGTCTCTTTGTTTTGACGAATAGATATTTTGTCACCAAACTCAATACCCGCACCATCTATAGCAGAAGGCAGATTCACACCATAAATACGTTCAATTCCACGTGAAGTTGCGATATCAGCATAAGGTGTTTTGGTTTTTGCATTTTCATTAAAAGAGGTATACCCTGTTTCTACAAGTTCACCAATTATTGTACCTTTAACCTGTCTGTGTTCATATAATCTAACCTTTTTAAAATCTTCCTCTGCTACATAAAGATGCGACTGATATCTGTGTCGAGACATAGAAACATATGCAAGATGTTGATCCATAAACGACGAGGCTAAAACGAAAACATTATCAACTGTTACCCCCTGACTTTTATGAATGGTGGCCGCATATCCATGATCAACATTTTGATAAGTTTGGTTGGAGAAAATAACCTCTCGGCCAGAGTCAAGAAGTACTTTTAAAAGCGGTTTTCCTTTTTTATTTTGTGTAGACAAAACAGTGCCTAACATACCATTTTTAACTTTTTGCTCTCCTAATTCCGGCGCATATCTTTCTTTGAACTGAGCATTTTCAAGAAAAATAATTCGGTCACCAACAACAAATTCCCGTTGTCCCCTCATGGTATCAAAGTTTGTTGTGCTCGTTATATCTTCTGATTTAAGTAAACGAGCATCTTTAAGTGCTGTTCGGATTTTTTCGTTTATTTTTTTTACAGCCACATTTGTATGAGCAAGAACAAGAAGTTCATCACCCCTTAAAGATCTTCCTTTTTCTACATATTTTGCTTCCAACTTTTTTCGTGTATTCATCCAATCTTTAACAATAGTATTTATTGCTTGTTCATGTGTTTTAGTTTGGTGAATGAATCCCCTGTTTTTATAGTTATCTAAAGCTTCTTTTACTTGACCACGTGCAAATTGCCGTGATGCCTCTTGTCCCCACTCTTCTTTTTGTCTTCTTACGCCAGATAATTCAACATAACCAATATTATCAACAACAGCACGAAACGCAGCTCCAGCTTCAATTGGTTGTAACTGCATATTATCGCCAACAAGAACTATTTTAGCGCCAGTTTTTTTAACCTTTTGAACAAAATAAGAAAGCTGCTTTGAAGAAACCATTCCAGCTTCATCAATGACAAAAACATCACCAACCCGTAATTCATCTTTTTTATTGTTCCACGCCAACTCCCAAGCGGCAAGAGTTTTACTTTTTATTTTTGAGGATTCTTCAAGACTTTCAGCAGCTTTACCCGCGAGAGCCGCACCAAATACACGTCGACCACTATTCACCCAAGCAATATTTGCTGCTTCTAATAAAGTCGATTTTCCAGCACCAGCATAACCAACAATTGCTGCAACACCTTTATCATCTGTAATATGCTCTACTGCTAATTTTTGTTCTTCTGAAAACTTAAATGCATTGCTGCGATCTTTATTTTCAACAAATTTTATTGCATCTAAAACCTTCTTACTTTTAAGGCCATGCCCCTTTGTTTGAAACAAAGAAACGACGTCACGTTCCATATTATATTCAGTTTTTATAATTTCCTTTGTTGAGTAAATAACTTTATTAGGATGAGAATGATCTTTAATTTTAATAAGATTATCACTTTGTTCTAAGCACACCATAATATCATTAAAGTCATTTACATCATCAACATATCGATTAATGATTTTAGCAAGGTCAATACGACTGAATGTCGATTTCTCAAATGAAATTAATTTTAATACTTCAGCTGGATTTTTTTTAATTATCTCTACAGATTTTTGTTTTATTTTTTCATTAGCTTGCAATGCAGTACTAAGCAGGCCTTTTTTTTTCATCGCATTTGCAGATTGCCCTAAATGAATAGTTGGCTCTATAGATAATCCCCTATCTTTATATGACCGCATATCTACTTTTATGTCATAGCCAGACATTGCTAAATGTTTCGTTGCAATTTCACCCCATGAATTACGCAAATCCTTAATTGCATCTTTATAACCTATGACATTTTCATAAACTACACGTTCTTCTCTTTTTATCGGATTTCCTTCCTTGTCATGAATCGTAACAAAAGATTTTTTCACTGTTCCATCATCATTTAAAACAGCTATTTTTTTTGACCCAAGCCCATGTTCTGCAACAGGACGTAAAGTATGCATTATATGAATATGTGGATTTCCTTCACTGTCGTGATAAACCCAATCAGAAATAAGACCTTGCGATGTAAAGTTTTTATTTATAAATTCTTGTACAAGGGAAATATTTTGTTTTTTAGATAATTCTAATGGTAATGCAATAACAACTTCTCTTGCTAACTGCCCATTTACACGCTCGTTATTTTGAACATAATTCCATAACCATTCACTTTTTTCTTCATTTTTATTGAGATATTTCAATGGTTCTTTAAGCCATTTTGGTGAATTTTTAGGAAAGCTAATTTCTGAATAAACGAGATCTTTTTCTTTATTATATTTGTGCGTACTCGATCCTTCTAATTCATCAAACATTCTCGTTCTATGACGATACGCTGCAGCTGCAACTGCTGATCTTCCGGAACCTATAATTTTAGCTGATAAATGCGCTATTGCCATAAGGTAAAATTCTTTTAAACGATAATATTTTTTATAAAAAAATTCTTAGCATAAAACGTTTATGAAATAA